>NZ_NWSZ01000018.1:0-191978 GCF_002531885.1 Rhizobium sp. L9
GTTTCGGTGCCCGGGATGTAGAAGTAGCCGGTGCCGTAAGCGTCGCAGACGCGAACATATTCAACCGGTTCCGGCTCAGCAGCAACAATAGCGTCAGCAGCAAGAACCGGCGTCGATGCAGCAAATGCTGCTGCTGATGCGAGCAAAACCATTCTGATGTTCATTTACCAATCCATTCCTTTGTCGATCGGGGCTGACGTCTCATCGGGTAGTCAATTTGAAGCCGGCCCAGTTTGAACAGCCATCTCGGCGTGCGGATCGATCGAACCGCCGAACCGTCATCACACAGAAGGCGCATTCAAGCAATTCTCGATATATCTGAGAGGGGTTCGCTGGAGCAACTTTCGCCAGCAACGTGATTTTTATACAACAATTCAAATAATTAGACGACAAACGCACAAAACGACCCCGCAATGGAAACCTCCATCGCAAGCCGCAAACGCTATGCCGCATTCTCAAATCTCCATCGTTCGACCCCGCCGAACACAATGGTGAAGCACATAAACTCTACCGCCAACTAATGAACCTATACAAGGTAGCGGTGTAGAGCATGGTGTTCTGATTTCGACACCAATGAGTCAAAATGATGACAGGATGCTCATTGATGCCACACATCATAGCCGTGCAATCGTTACCAGGCTATATATTTTTCTAGCATTTTGGTGAAACTGAAGCGTTTTTTCGCGATTTTTCCGGCTTACTTTTGCAGCTAGAGCCACATTCTTCGAAAGCCGCTTCCAGGCGCCGCATTCCTGCGTGCGGGCGAATCGCCTCAGAGACCCGGATTCCGGGGCGAATCCCACGCGGTATATGCCACTGCCGGCCAGCGGTCCGTCGCAACCTATTGGCGACTTCAATCTTCGTTGGATTTGGCGTTCTCAAGAATCATGTAGTCGAGCGGCAGCTGCGTCGAATACTTGATTTGCTCCATCGCAAAGGCGGAGGAGACGTCGCGAATCTCGATCTTGGCGATCATCCGCTTATAAAAGGCGTCGTAGGCGGCGATATCGGGCACGACGACTCGCAGGAGATAGTCGACATCACCGCTCATCCGGTAGAATTCGACCACTTCGGGGAATTCGGCGACTACCTCGGAAAAGCGGCGCAACCACTCGATCGAATGGGTGGCCGTGCGAATCGATACGAAAACCGTGACCTTGGTGTTGACCTTCTCCGGATCAAGGATGGCGACCCGACGCCTGATGACGCCATCTTCCTCCATTTTCTGAATGCGTCGCCAGCAGGGCGTCGTCGAAAGCCCCACCTTCTTGGCGAGGTCAGCAACGGCAAGGGTCGAATCTTCTTGCAGCAGACGCAGTATTTTTCGGTCGAGGCGGTCCATGCGCACGTCAGTCCTTTCGAATTATTTTCTTTGTATAACCCGATTCCGCGTGAGGAAAAGAATTTTGTTTCAGGAAAGCAGCATCTTCACCCGCTCCTGCAACGCAGGAAGCAATTCTTGCTCGAACCAGGAATTGCGTTTCAGCCAGCCGCTGTTGCGCCAGCTCGGATGCGGCAGCGGCAGCACCGCCGGCGACCGGCCGGACACGAGGCTGTCACTCCAAGCCCGCACGGTCTCCGTCATATTGCCTCGTCTCTCGTCAGCCATATGCCAAGCCTGCGCATATTGGCCGACGGCCAGCACCAGCTCGATCTGCGGCATTGCCGCGATCGCCCTTTGCCGCCAGACCGGAGCGCATTCGCGGCGGGGCGGCAGGTCCGCGCCCTTGTCGTCGTAGCCAGGAAAGCAGAAGCCCATCGGCACGATGGCGAATCGGCTGCGGTCGTAAAAGCTTGCTCTGTCGACGCCGAGCCATGACCGCAGCCGGTCGCCCGATGCATCGTCAAACGGCAGACCGCTCTCATGCACCCGAAGGCCGGGCGCCTGCCCCGCGATCAGGATGCGTGCACGCGAAGAGATCACCGCCACCGGCCGCGGCTCGTGCGGCAGTCGGTGCTGAGGTCCGCTTGCCGGGGCGTCGCGACAGACGCGACAGGCGGCAATTTCCCGCCGCAGAGTTTCCAGCTTGGCTTCATCGGTCATCACCTTACTCCCATCCGACGATCCGCCTGATGAAGCGCAGCGCGTCGCCGTAACCGGATTCGTGACGGACATGATCGCGCACATCGCGCGGCCGCTCGAAAGTCCCGGCCCACAGCCCCGCCTTCGCTCCCCTCGCCTCTGCCTCCTCCTTGCCGTAGCCACCATAGGAAACGGCCATGCCTCGGCGCACCATGCTGGCATTGATGTCGCCGCCCGTCCCGCTTCGGCAGACGACAAGCAGCCTGTCGTAGCGGTCGCGCCGATCGCCCTGGCAAAGCGTTTCCGATGCCAGAACCATCTCCTGCAACACCTCCCGCGCCACGCGCCCGCAAGCCCAGGCCTTTCCCGCCCGTTCACAGCTTTGGTTGAGCTCCGGCGCGTCAATGCCTTCGAGGCGGAAGCGCTCCCCGCGCAAGGTCAGACTGTCGCCATCGGCAGCATGAAAGGCGCCTGCACGCTTGATTGTTGCTCGATCGTTGATCTTGGCGGCAATCAGCGCCAGGAGCACCAGCAGGGCAATAGCGGTCACGCCGTCACGAATCAGGCGCAGGCCACGTGTCACGCTTTCGCCTCCTTAAAAAACAAATCCTTGGCAAAGATGGCAAACATCTTCTTAAGAATTGCCGGTTAAGCTCTTATCCACCCAGGGGTGAAGTTTCAACGTGCACATGAGTACCGGCGTAAGCACATCGACCGACAAGATTATCGTCGACAGGTCGCGCAGCCACCGCAACAAGGCCGTTTCCAAGGCTGTGCGGCAGACGCGCGAACGCCTGCAGTCCGGTCATGCGTCTAATTCCGCCTTCGACCGTGACGTACTCAAGATGTATATAGCGTCGATGATGCAGGGCGCGACGATCATGCCGCTCTTCGTCGTCATCATCACCGCCCTCGGCGTCTATTTCACTCAAGATACCCAATTGCTCTTCTGGGCGCTGCTGACGCTCACCTGTCACACTGGCAACATCCTGCTCGCCCGGCGCGCGCGCCGACAGGAGATCACCTCCGAGAGCGCCCGCAAATGGCGCCGCCTGCTGCTGCTCGGCCAATTCCTGGTCGGTTGCTGCTGGGCCGTCTTCGCGCTGCAGGGGTGCGACACCTGCGAGCCGTCGAGCTTCATTCTCTACAAGGGCGCAACGTTGTTGATTGCGCTCTCTGTCACGGCGATGTCGAACTTCATGTTGACGCCAGCCGTGCTGGTCGCCTTCGCGCCGACGGTCCTGGCGCTTGGCGCCAAGAGCGGCCTGTCACGCGACCTCCTCGAAATCAGCCTGACCGGGCTCTTCACCACCACGCTCGTCTTCTTCAACTATATCAGCGACCGGCTCTTCAAATCGAACCTCAGGATCCTCTCCTACCAGTCGGAGAAGGACGACCTGATCGCCGAGCTGGAAGTGGCGAAATCGATGTCTGATGAGGCGCGCCGCCGCGCCGAAGAGGCAAACCTCGCCAAGTCCCGCTTCCTTGCCTCGATGTCGCACGAACTCAGGACGCCGCTCAACGCCATTCTCGGCTTCTCCGAAGTGATGTCGGCCGAAGTCATGGGACCACTCGCCAATCCGACCTACAAGGAATATGCGGGCGATATCCACCGCTCCGGCCAGCATCTGCTCGATCTCATCAACGAAATCCTCGACCTGTCCCGTATCGAGGCCGGCAAATACGAACTAAGCGAGGAAGCGATCTCGCTGCTCGATATCACCGAGGATTGCATCGGCATGGTGCAGCTGCGCGCCCGCGCCAAGAACATTGCCATTTCGGATCAATTCGAACGGCAGTTGCCGGCGATCTGGGCGGACGAGAAGTCGATGCGCCAGGTGGTGCTCAACCTCCTCTCCAATGCCGTCAAATTCACGCCGCAGGGAGGTGAAATCCACGTCAAGGTCGGCTGGACGGCCGGCGGCGGACAATACATCTCGATCAAGGACAACGGCCCCGGCATTCCGGAAGAAGAGATTCCCGTCGTCCTCTCGGCGTTCGGCCAGGGTTCGATCGCCATCAAGAGCGCCGAACAGGGCACCGGCCTCGGCCTGCCGATCGTCCAGGCGATCCTCGCCAAGCATGACGGACAGTTCCTGCTGAAATCGAAGCTGCGTGAAGGCACGGAGGTTATCGCCATCCTGCCGGCCAAGCGCGTGCTCCAGAGCCTGCCCGCCGTCGAAGAGGCTCAGGCCGTCGCGCGCAAGCGCAAGAGTTTTGCCTGATTCAGCGCGGGCATGTCACGCGGCGCTGAAGAAGAGGTGCTTGGCGATGACGAGGCCGAGATAAAGAGAGCAGGCGGCGATCATGCAGGTCACCGCAAAAGAGCCGAGATCTTTGGCATGTTTGCCGACAATCGAAATCTCCGGCGAAATCCTGTCGATCACCTCTTCGACGGCGGTATTCATGGCTTCCATCGAAAAAAGCCCGAGAAACAACAGCACCGCGACGACAATCTCGCCGATGCTCGCCCCTACCAGCGCCAGCGCTGCCATTGAAATGACGAAGAAGCCGAGCTCCTGGCGGAAGGCCGCCTCTTTCAGCACGCGCAGAAAGCCGGCCCAGGAATAGCTGGCGGCGGCGATGAAATGCCGAAACCCGGTCTCTTTCGTCACCGCAGGCTTCGTCAAGACGCCCCCCTCCTCTTCCCGTTGCACCACGGAGCGGGGAAAAGCTGTACCATCTCCCCATTGTTGACCAGCCAATAGCGAATCCACCCGGGCGGCGCAAGCAAAGCCCGGTGGGTCGGCTACGCCGGCCGCGGCCTTAATGCTTGTTGCTCACACCCGCCTGGGCGAAGGTCGCCATGCCGGAATGGCAGGCAGCAGCGGCCTTGACGATGCCCGCGGCAAGCGCCGCACCAGTGCCCTCACCGAGCCGCATGCCGAGCGCCAGAAGCGGCGTCTTGCCAAGCATCTCGACGGCGCGCAGATGGCCGGGTTCGCTGGAGACATGGCCGATCAGGCAATGATCGAGCGCGGAGGGATTGGCGGCTTTCAGGATCGCCGCCGCGGCAGTCGCGACATAGCCGTCGATCAGCACCGGTATGTGCTCCATCCGGGCGGCCAGGATGGCGCCTGCCATTGCGGCAATCTCGCGTCCGCCGAGCCGGCGCATGATCTCCAGGGGATCGTCAAGATGGTCGCTATGCAGCTCTACCGCTTTTTCCACCGCCGCAATCTTGCGCTCCAGCATCTCGCCTTCCGAGCCGGTGCCGGGGCCTACCCAGTCGCGCGCCGACCCGCCGTAGAGCGCATAGTTGATCGCTGCTGCAATAGTTGTGTTGCCGATGCCCATCTCGCCAATGCAGAGCAGGTCGGTGCCGCCGGCGATCGCCTCCATGCCGAAGGCCATGGTTGCGGCGCAGTCGCGTTCGGAAAGCGCGGCTTCCTCGGTGATGTCGCCCGTGGGGTAATCGAGCGCCAGATCGAAGACTTTAAGCCCGAGATCATAAGCGACACAGATCTGGTTGATCGCAGCTCCACCGGCTGCAAAATTCTCGACCATCTGCTGCGTCACCGCGGGCGGAAAGGGTGTGATGCCCTGTCTGGTGACACCGTGATTGCCGGCGAAGATCGCCACCAGCGGCCGGTTGACGGCCGGTTGACGGCCCGTCCAGGCGGCAAGCCAGAAAGCAATCTCCTCGAGCCGTCCGAGCGCGCCCGGCGGCTTGGTCAGCTGCGCGTCGCGTTCGCGTGCGGCCACCAGCGCGCGGGCATCCGGCCCCGGCAGGTCCCGGAGCAGGGTACGGAAATCGTCGAAAGGCAGGCCTGAAACGCTCATCGGTGCGTATTCCTATGAATCGGCTATTCTTGTTTTTTTGCCGCAAATCAGCTTCTTTGCGGTGGCTCTCTCTTAAAGCCGGCGGGCGAAGCGAACAACACCTAAAGCGCCGTAGCCCTCCGGCAGAACGAAACAGAATGAAGATCAAGGACTATGCGGTCGACACCGCCCGCGCCGTTGCCTTTCTGAGCCGCCTTCCGATGCCGCCAGCGCTGTTCGAAGGCTATGACGGCAGGCTCGGCCGCCTGGTGCGCGCCTTTCCCCTCGCCGGTCTTGTCATCGGCTTCGTCCCGGCGCTCGCCCTCCTGCTTCTTTCAGGCCTGCGCGCCGATCCCCTGATGGCGGCCCTGCTTGCGCTCTCCATCCAGGCTCTTGCCACCGGCGCGCTGCACGAAGATGGCTTGGCCGATACGGCCGACGGCATCGGCGGCGGCAAGAACCGCGAACAAAGCCTCATCATCATGAAGGACAGCCGGATCGGCACCTATGGCGCGATAGCGCTAATCCTCTCCTTCGCGATCCGTGCGGCCGCACTCGCCGCCATTGTCCGCCAGTCCTCACCGCTCGCCGCAGCGCTTGCCGTTGCCGCCGTCGCAGCACTCAGCCGTGGCGCTATCGCCTGGCATTGGCAACGGCTGCCGGCCGCAAAGGCCGATGGCGTGGCCGCCTCGACCGGCCAGCCGAATGAGGCGGCGATGCATTTTGCGCTCGTCTCGGCCGGTCTGCTCGCAGCACTTCTGATCTGGCCGGCATTCGGCCTGCGGCCGCTCGTCGCCAGCCTGCTCGCCACCGGTGTCGCAGGATTCGCCTTCACCGCCGTCATCCGCCGCAAGCTTGCCGGCCACACCGGCGACACACTGGGCGCGACGCAGCAGATTTGCGAAATCGCCACCCTTTGCGCCCTTGCCACCACTCTTTGAAACTCCGATATATCAGCCATGCAAACACCCTGCATTCACGTCTGCTCCATGGTTTCAACCACCGGTTTTTGCGCCGGTTGCGGCCGCACTCTTCAGGAAATCGGTGGCTGGATGAACTATACCGATGCCGAAAGGCGCGGGATCATGGCGCAACTGCCGGCGAGGCTCGCAACCGCCGCGACGATGGGCCGGATGAAAACAAGCCTCGCCGAGCGGCCGGGGCGGCCTTCATGATCCGATTCACCGTCATTCTCGTCGTGATCGGTATCGGCCTTGCCGTGCTGATCCTCAACGGCGACAGCGGCCGCATTCTCGGCTTGCAAAGTGACGAGTTCGGCCGCTTCGTTTACCTGCTGCCGATCGCACTGATGTTGTCGGCCGGGATCTGGGCGCGCAGCGTCGGTGAAACCATGCGCCAGATGATGATCTGGTTGGTCATCATCCTGGCGCTCGTGACCGTCTATCTCTATCGTCAGGAAGCGATCGGCGTCGGCAACCGGGTGCTCGCCGGTCTCATTCCTGGTCGCGCCGTCGTCGTCGCGACCAGCGAAGGTGGCGCGGAAATCATCCTGCACAAGCTGTTGAATGGCCATTTCGAAGCGGACGTCAATGTGAATGGCCGGACTGTCGAGATGCTCGTCGACACCGGCTCCAGCATGGTCGCGCTCTCACACGAGGATGCTGAACGCATCGGCATCGATCTCACGGGCCTCACCTACTCGATGACGGTCATGACCGCCAACGGCCGCAGCCGCGCGGCCCCCATTACGCTCGAGCAGGTGGCGATCGGTCCGATCGTCCGCAACAATGTTGCAGCCAGCGTCGCCGAGGACGGCCGGCTTGACCAGAGCTTGCTCGGCATGAGCTTCCTGGAGACGCTGGGCTCCTTGCAGATGCAGACGGACGAGTTGCGCATGCGGGATTGATCCGACAGAACAAATCATGCCGCCGATCCGCTCTCGGCCGGCTCTCCATTGCGCATACGGACCGCAAGTCGCCGGTCGATAAAAGCTGCAAAAAACGCTGCCGACAAGGCAAGCGACGCCGATGTCAGCAACATCGCGAACAGTGTCGACACTGCGCCGGCCTCTCGGAGAAACAGCCCGGCGATCGAAGCGATCAGCGCGGCGCCGGCGATCGACATGGCTGCGGCAAGGCCTGCAGCGGTGCCGGCGAGATGGGCGCGAACCGACATCACGCCCAGATTGGCGGCCGGAAAGGTCAAGCCATTGCCGATGCCGATGAACATACAGGGGCCGAAAAATGCCAGGACATGCGTGACGCCCGAGATCGACAGGATCAGCCCCAAGAGCAGACCCATGCACGTCGATAAACGCGCAATGACGAGCGTGGTGCTGAGCGATTTCCTCGTCCATCGGGCAGCGAAATAACTGCCCAGCATGAATCCCGCGGGAACCATTCCCATGAAGAAGCCCAGTTTCGCGCTCGATCCGCCGAGCGAGGAACTGACTGCCAGGGATGCGCCTCCGAGGAAGATATAGAGGGTGCCGGTGGAGCAGGCCATGCACAGCGTATAGGCCCAGAACCGCGCCGAACCGAGAAGCTGCCGGTAGGAAGCAAAGTAATTGCCTTTTGGTCTCGACCCGAGTCCGGTTGTTTCCTTCAGCTCGCGCATGGAAATTGCGAGGATGGCTGCGCCTATCAGGGCAAGAGCGATGAAGATCGCCCGCCATCCGAACGCTTCGTCCAGAATGCCGCCGACGCTCGGGCCGAGCATCGGCGCGATAGCCCATCCCATGGCGGCGTAGCCGATCCTGTTGGCGGCCCCGCGCTCGCCCGCCGTCTCCTTGATGGCAACGAGAGCGACGAAGAAGCAGGCGGCGATCGACGCCTGCATCACGCGAAACAACAGGAAGATGCCGATATTGGGAGCCAGCGCGCAGCCGATCGACGCGACGATGAAAATCGAAACGGCGATCAGCGCCACTGGCCGGCGCCCATAACGATCCGACACCGCGCCGGCGACAATTTCCGTCAGGGCGTTGATGATCGCATAACCCGCGACCGAAAGATTGACGATCGCATAATCGGCCTGGAACGTGGCGGCGATATTTGGCAACGCCGGCAGATATATATTGATCGGCAATACCGAAAGCGCCGTCAGCAGGAGAAGGATCGTACGCCGGGGTGTCGCAGTCGAAATCGCAGCCGCTTCCTCGGTCAGGCGGCGACCGGAAGTCTGCGCAGAATTGTCTCGTGACATGGTCTTGTCCATGGTGTCAGGGAAATTGTGGGAATCTGACGAGGCGCAGCGCGAATTCAGGGCACAAAAAAAGCCCCGTCAGGAGCTTGATTTACCGCGCATGGGGCTGATCGCCGGATGGTTACACCATCCTGCCCATGCGCCCTATCACCACGACAATAACCATTGCGATCTTCATGACCGTACAGCTAGACAGAATTTCCATCTCGTCAACGTGCGGTTTCAATGCTCGCAGAAAATGCCGGTCTCGAAACTCGCCCCGATCTGAGCACTGCAACGTGCTGGTGACCCTGGCGATAGGCGCAGTCTTTCTCGGCGAAGCCTCCGAGCTCAACATGGCGCGGCTCGCAGCCGGCACCCTTTTCATCCTGTTGGGCGCCCTGCTCGTCAGAAGTGCCTGACAGCCCCCGCATTGCGGCTGGATCGCCTTTGTTGATATCCTGCATTCGCGCAAATGGCGGAGCCCGACATGACCCCACGACAACTGAAGACTTTCCTGGCCGTCATCCGGCACGGAAACCTCACGCGCGCCGCTGCCGAGGTCAATCTCGCTCAGTCGAGCCTCAGTGATCAAATCCAGGCACTCGAAGAGGAGATGGGCGTTGAACTCTTCCTCCGCTCCCGGCAGGGCGTCGCTCCCACACCGGCAGGCATGACACTGAAGACCCATGCGGAAGAGATACTGGCGCTGAGCGATGAGGCGCAGACCGCCGTCCGTGTTGCCGCCGGCATTTCCGGATCCTCTATCACCCTGGGCACGCTCGAAACCATTGCCGCTGAAAGGCTGGCGCCCTGGCTCTCCCTCCTCCGCAGGCAAAATCCCGATCTCGGTCTCAAACTCAAGGTCGGTGGCAGTGGCGAGTTGCATGCGAAATTGCAGCATGGCTCGGTTGATGTCGTCTTCACGTTCGATCGCGGCCAGCAGGACGAGCGCTTTGTGACACGCCGCGTCGCCAGCGAGCCGCTGGTGCTGATTGCCGCCGGCAGCTCGCAAATCCCGCCGCCGGAAAGCCTCACAGCCCTGCACACCGCCCCGTTCATCGCAACCGCGGCCGGCTGCGTCTATCGCCACCTGCTCGATACCGCCTTTGCCGAAGCGGGTTTAGCTCCGCCGACCGTCGCCACGGAGGCCGACAGCATCGCAACAATCATCCGTCTCGTGGCATCAGGCGCCGGCTACGGCCTGGTCCCAAGTCTTGCGGTGGGCCCGTCCATTGCGCGCGGCGATCTCGTCGAACTGCCATGGCCCGGCCGACCGCTTGCTACCTCGCTGGTGATGATGTGGCGACGTCGGCGCGTCCAACCGCCGCACATCGCTTTGCTTCTGCAATCGGCCAGCGAAAATCTTTCGCCAGTCAGACCAGCCGATGCCCGCCTTCGACATGCAGGGTAGTGCCCGTGGTGAAACCGTTGCCGATCAGGAAACGGATCGCATCGGCTATATCCTCGGGCTGCCCAACCCGCCCAACCGGCAGGAGCTGCGCCATCGCATCCAGCCTCGCCTGCTTGGCATCACCGGCAACGAAGCTCCAGATCGGCGTGTCAACCCAGCCCGGCGAGACCGCGTTGACGCGGATGGGCGCCAGTTCAACGGCAAGCGCCCTGACCAGGCCTTCGAGTGCCGCATTGACGGCCGCGACCATCGATCCGCGCGCGAGCGGCCGATAGGCCGCAATACCTGAGGTGTAAGTGATCGAACCTGACGACGGCAGTCGGGAGGCGCCATATTTCGCCAGCAGCAGCGGCCCGTATAACTTGCTCTGGACCACCTTTTCTGCCGCCGCCAGCTCGAGCGACGACAGCAGCTGATAGGCTCCCTCGATTTCCGCCGCCGTGCTGACGATATGATCGACCGGTCCGCACTCCCGGAACAGCGCCGCGACCTCCTCCTCCCGGCCTATATCGACGACGTGGGTTCGGAGTTCCGGGTGGTCGCCGAGATGACGGCAAGCTGTCGCAAGCTTCTCCTGACCGCGCCCGGCAATCGTCACCCACGCCCCCTCCTCGAGCAGACGCCCGGCAAGTGCCAGCCCCATGCCCGAACTGCCGCCGACAATTATCACCTTCTGACCTTCGATGCTCATAACAGCTGTCTCGCCTCTCCATTGGAATGAGACAGCAGATGCCTCCGCCGGACGCGAAAGAAAAACGGAAGAAGCCGATAGCACTATCGGCTTCTCCGATCATCGACGTTCAAGCGGTCAGTTGCGCAGCCGATACCCCGTCTTGAAGATCCAGCCGAGCGTTCCCAGGCAGATTGCCAGGAACATGGTGATCATCGCCAAGCTGATCGCCGGGTTGACATCGGCGATCCCGTAAAAACTCCAGCGGAAGCCGCTGACGAGGTAGAGCACCGGGTTAAAGTGGCTGACCGCCTGCCAGAATGGCGGCAGCATGCTGACGGAATAGAAACTGCCGCCGAGAAAGGTCAGCGGCGGCACCACAAGCATGGGAATGAGGTTCAGCTGCTCGAAATTCCCGGCCCAGATGCCGATCATAAAGCCGAACAGGCTGAAAGTGATCGCGGTCAGCAGGAAGAACAGGATCATCATGAAGGGATGTTCGATCCTGACATCGACGAAGAGATTGGCGGTCAAGAGAATGATGACGCCGATAATCAGGCCCTTGGTGGCCGCCGCCCCGACATAACCGAGCAGTATCTCCGTCATCGCCACCGGCGCCGACAGCACCTCATAGATCGTGCCGGTGAACTTCGGGAAGTAGATCCCGAAGGAGCCGTTGCTGATACACTGCCCGAGCAGCGTTAGCATGATGAGGCCCGGTGTGATGAAAGCACCGTAGGATACGCCCTCCACTTCCTGAATACGCGAACCGACTGCCGCTCCGAAGACGATGAAATAAAGTGAGGTCGAGATGACCGGCGAGATGACGCTCTGCAGCAGCGTGCGGCGCGTGCGCGCCATCTCGAAGAAGTAGATCGATTTGACCGCTTCGAAGTTCATTTGCCCGCTCCCACCAGCGCTACGAAGATATCTTCGAGCGAACTCTGCCGCGTCGAGAGATCCTTGAAATGGATATTGTTCTCGCCGAGCCGGGTCAGCAGCGTCGCGATGCTATCCTGCTCGTTATCGGCGTCGAAATCATAAGTCAGGCGGCTTCCGTCGGCTTCGAGAGTGAGGCCATTGCCTGCAAAGCAGTCTGGCAGCCGGCTTAGCGGTTCCGCCAAATCGAGGATGAGCTGCTTGCGGCCGAGCTTGGCCATCAACGCCGCCTTTTCCTCGACGAGCAGCAGCTCGCCGCCATTGATGACGCCGACACGGTCGGCGATTTCCTCGGCCTCTTCGATATAATGGGTCGTCAGTATGATGGTGACGCCCGAAGCCCGGAGTTCTTCGACGACATGCCACATGTCCTTGCGCAGAGTCACGTCGACGCCAGCGGTCGGCTCGTCAAGGAAAAGAATATCCGGCTCGTGGGAAAGCGCCTTGGCGATCAGCACCCGTCGTTTCATGCCGCCGGAGAGCTGACGCAGCGTATTGTCCTTCTTGTCCCAAAGCGAGAGCGCCCGCAGCACCTTCTCAATATGCGCTGGATTGGCCTTCTTGCCATGCAGCCCGCGCGAAAAGCTCACCGTGTTGAACACCGTCTCGAACTGGTCGGTCGTCAACTCCTGCGGCACCAGTCCGATCATCGAGCGGGTCGCGCGGAAATCCTTTACGACATCTTGGCCGGCCACCAGCACGCGACCGCCGCTCGGATTGGCGATGCCGCAGATGATCGAGATCAGGGTCGTCTTGCCGGCGCCGTTCGGCCCGAGCAGAGCCAGGATCTCGCCCTTCTCGACATCGAGGTTGATGCCCTTCAGGGCCTCGAACCCGTTGGCATAAGTCTTCGTCAGGTTCTGAACGGAAATAATGGGGGTCATGCAGGACTCTTGCAGATGCTCGAAGTATTTCGGCCCGCTATATAGTCACTCTGTGACGCTTTGACATCCTTCGGGAACATGAACACTGCATTCACGCCTCGCCAACACCCTCGCCTTCGTGAAGCCGATCACCCATCGGCGACAAGCCGGCGATAGCCGGCTTCCGATTGCCATCGCCCGCCGGCAATTCTCCCTGAAAGAAAGGCAGCGGTCGGCTCCGGATGTCATCATCCGGTGATATTCATGCTTGATAAGAGAGCCGAGGCAAGCACCGGCATCCGCCCCGCCGCCCATTCCTTTGCGGAGCCGTCTTACCGGCGTTCTCGTTGCGCCCTTTTCCGCTGCCTCGGCGTGTAATGAAAGTTATTGTTCAGTCACCAAGCGTTTGGAACCGGCCAGTATCCTTGTGCAGCCGCGTTCGTCTCAGCCGGCCTCTGCGCCGGCTTTTCTTTTTGATGCGTCGTTGCAGCAGGTGGCCGCCCTCGTCCTTCGAGGCGTCGGCCATAACCCGAAGCCTCGAAGGACGAGTGCGGTTGGGAGGCAGTAGATGCTAACCCTCACAATTCATCATAATTGAACCAATCGAAATCCGCCGTCTTCCCTCGCCCCGACGTATCGAAGGCGAACACGCCGGCAAAGGCGCCTGTGAAGGAGCCGTGCTCGCCGCGTCCGCCCTCGTCGGAAATCACGCCGGCGTCGAGGACAGGGCCGATCGGCTGCCAGGCGCCCTTGCCTTCCGTCTGCCAGAAGAATTGCAGGTCATTCTCGCGGATTTCCATCGCAAGCTGGACACGGCCCGCGGCCGGGATCGCTACACCGCTTTCAGCGGGAAAGCTCAGGCGACTGTTCGGATAGTCGCCATTGCAGGAGAGGATCGTCACGCAGCGGCCGAGCGTTTCGTGCAGCGTCACGGCAATCGCGTGGAACTTATGGCGATTGTAGTACTGCGTCAGCCCCGCAACCTGCTGATAGGTGTCGGGCGAAAATTCGATCACAGTCTCAGCGCGGAAACTATGATGCTCCTGCCGGCGCGCGACCAGCGACTGCTCGAACCAGGAGCCGATGCTCTCGCGTCCGATCAGCCTGAGATGGCCGGGTCGATCCGTCAGGCTGAAGATGCGCCCGGGCTCGGGCGTGCGCAGCCACTGGAAATCAGCCGGCAGCTTGCCTCCATCGAAACTGTACTCGCTGCGCATCGGCTTCTCCACCGGCACAGCACCCAAGGGAGCCGGCACATCGACATCGGGCACTGAGGTGCCGTTTTCCAAATAGAGCCAATCGTCGTCGCGCCAGACGCATTTCTGCAGGGACGTTTCGCGCCCCAGCGTGCATCGCCGTTTCGGCGGCAGCGGCCGGCCGCTGAGATGAGTGTGATAGGCCTGACCATTGGGCGTCTCGACATATTGGCCGTGCCCTGCCCGCTGCAGCACCGCACCCGGATGATCCTTCGAGGTGATCAGATGCATGTTTGGATGCATCTCATAGGGCCCGTCGATGCGGCGCGAACGCGCCATGGTGACGGCGTGGTCATAGCCTGTGCCGCCCTCGGCGGTCGTCAGGTAATACCAGCCGTTCTTTTTGAAGAGATGCGGGCCTTCGACGAGGCCGAGCGGGCTCCCGGCGAAGATGTTGCGGATCGGGCCTTTCAGCACCTTCGCCTCCGGATCCCATTCCTGCAGCAGGATGCCGTCGAAGGCCGGCGATTTCGGAGAGCCACCGAAGCTTTCGGTACGGTGGTTCCACTGCATGTTGACGAACCATTTGCGGCCGTCATCGTCGTGGAAGAGCGAGGGATCGAAGCCGGAAGAATTTACATAGACCGGCTCGGACCATTCTCCCTCGATCGAGGGAGAGGTCACGATGTAATTATGCGCATCCTTGAAATTGCCGTCGAAACGCTTAACGTCGGTATAGACCAGCCAGAACTGCCCGTCGGCATAGGAAAGGCACGGGGCCCAGATGCCGCAGCTATCGGGATTGCCGCGCATGTCGAGCTGCGAGGCGCGCTCCAGCGGCCGGCGCACCAGAGTCCAGTTCACCAGGTCTCGCGAATGATGAATCTGCACACCCGGATACCATTCGAAAGTCGAGGTGGCGATGTAATAATCGTCGCCGACGCGGCAGATCGACGGATCGGGATTGAACCCGGGCAGGATGGGATTGCGGATCATGGCGGCTCCTCCGAAATAAAATGTGGTACGTACGTCAGATTAGCGTGGCTATCTCGCCTTCCCCTTCTCCCCAGCGGGGAGAAGGGGCAAGCAGCACTCCCATCTCTCTCTTAGTCCCGCTCCGCCGACTTCGCCCAGAGATTGATATCTGCCTCCTTGGCATAGACATCAATCTCCTTCAGTTCCTCAGCCGAGAACTCGATATTATCCAATGCCTTGACGCAATCGACGATGTGCGAGGAGCGGCTGGCGCCAATTAGCGCCGAAGTCACGCGTCCGCCGCGCAGCACCCAGGAAATCGCCATTTGCGCCAGCGTCTGGCCGCGCCGTTCGGCGATCTCGTTCAGCTTCCTGATATTGTCGATGATCGAGGGACGGATGAAATCGCGCTTGAGGAAATGATTCTGCGCCGCTCGGCTGTCGTCGGGAATGCCGGCGAGATACTTGGTCGTCAGCATGCCCTGGGCGAGCGGCGAGAATACGATCGAACCCATGCCGACGTCATCGAGCGTATCGAGCAGCTTGTCATCCTCGACCCAGCGGTTGAGCATCGAATAGCTCGGCTGGTGGATCAGGCAGGGCGTGCCGAGGCTCTTGAGGATCGCGGCGGCTTCGCGGGTGCGCTGCGAATTGTAGGAGGAGATGCCGACATAGAGCGCCCGGCCGGAGCGGACGATATGATCGAGCGCGCCGCAGGTTTCCTCGAGCGGCGTCTCCGGATCGAAGCGATGCGAATAGAAGATATCGACATAATCAAGGCCCATGCGCTTCAGGCTCTGGTCGCAGGAAGCAATCAGGTACTTGCGGCTGCCCCACTCGCCGTAGGGACCCGGCCACATATCGTAGCCGGCCTTCGAGGAGATAATCAGTTCGTCGCGAAGCCCGGAAAATTCGGTGCGCAGTATCTCGCCGAAAGCGGTCTCCGCGCTTCCAGGAGGCGGCCCGTAATTGTTGGCGAGGTCAAAATGAGTGATGCCGAGGTCGAAGGCCGTGCGGCACATGTCGATCTTGCGGTCATGCGACGTGTCATCGCCGAAATTATGCCAAAGGCCGAGGGAGACGGCCGGCAGCTTCAGACCGGAGCGGCCCGTGCGGTTATATTTCATCTTCGAATAGCGGTCTGCGGCCGGTTGCCAGCTCATCTGAATAACTCCTGATAAATTTCTAATATCGTCGTCATTCCACACCTCGACCCAAGAGATCGCCGACGGCAGCCCCTCATCCGCCTGCCGGCACCTTCTCCCCGTAAACGGCGCGAAGGGAGATGCCGCACCGGCTTCCTCCAAACTCAAAACTGCGTTTTGGCACGTCCCCTCTCCCCGTCCCAACGGGGAGAGGGCTAGGGTGAGGGGCAGCCATCGGAGCGAGCCGGACAGCCGTGGGACATGCCCGAACGTAACGAAACTATTGGATCAAACGCGCCGATCCGGCAAGCGCCAAGGCGCACGCGCTCTACCTCAACAGCGCCTGCGCCTCTTCGATACCAAGCGCGGCCGGCTGCGTGCAGGTCGTCGTGAGCTCGATGAAGCGGCCCTCCTCGCCCGATTTCAGGATCGAAGTCATGACGTCGACCCCGTGCAGCGTGCGGTCGAGCGAGCAGCGCGCGTCGCGTCCCTCGATCAGCGCCATCGCCATATCGGCAAGGCCGGCCGTGCGATAGTTGGCGCGCGCCCCGTTCGGGTTTTCCTGGTTGATCTTGCCAAAGGGATGATCCCAGTCTTCCAGCGGTTTGATGTCCTTGTCGCGGCCGCTGGCTTCGACGGTGCCGCCGAAAAAGTTCGGGTCCGGCACGTAAAGCGAGCCGTCGGTGCCGTAGAGCTCCATATTGGCATGGCGGTGCGACCACACATCCCAGCTCGCCGACAGCGTCACGGTGGCGCCGCTGACGAATTCAAGCAGCGCCTGGATCGTTGTCGGCGTCTTCACCGGGATGATCTCACCATAGCGCGGCTGGCTGGTGATCGTGCGGGTTTCCGATGCCATCGAGGTCATCGCGCCGACGCGCTTCACAGGGCCGATCAGGTTGATCAGATTGGCAATGTAATAGGGCCCGAGATCGAGGATCGGACCGCCGCCCGGCAGGAAGAAGAAATCAGGGTTCGGGTGCCACATCTCCATGCCGGGGCTCATGACATAGCAGGCGCCCGAAGTAACCCGGCCGATGCCCCCGTCATCGATGAACTTGCGGGCAAGCTGATGGGCGCCGCCGAGGAAAGTGTCCGGCGCGCAGCCGACGGCAAGATTCTTCGCCTTGGCGATGCGGCGAAGCTCTTCGCCCTGCTCGAGCGAAAGCACCAGCGGCTTTTCCGAATAGACGTGTTTGCCGGCCTCGAGGATCGCCTTCGATACCGGAAAATGCGCATCCGGAATCGTCAGGTTGACGACGACGTCAATCTCGTCACTGGCGAGCAGTTCGTCGATCGTCTGCGCTTTGACGCCGTATTCCTTGGCGCGCGCGTCGGCAGCCTGAATATTGATATCGGCGCAGGCCAGCACCTTCAGCCCCTTGAAGAGCGGTGCCAGCGAGAAGTAGGTGGTGGAGATGTTGCCGCATCCGATGATGCCGACGCCAAGTTCCCTGGTCATGATGTACCTCAATAAGTCTGGAAGGATGCAATCGAACGGCTGATGTTGCGGTCGATGTCTTTCGGATTGTCATGTTCGACGACGAAGTGCTTCGCCTTGGTGCCACGAAGTGCGGCAATCAGCTTAGCCCACTCGACCCTGCCATGGCCGACATCGGCCCAGCCATCTTCATCTGTCGCCTCGCCGGCCGGCGCGATGTCCTTGACGTGAACTGCGGTGATGCGCGAGCCGAGCTTGTCGATCCAGGCGAAGGGATCGGCGCCGCCGCGGATGACCCAGGCGATGTCGGCTTCCCAGGAGATATCGGGCGCGCCTTCGAAGATGCGCTCGATCGGCAGCGAGCCGTCAGCCAGCTTGACGAATTCGAAATCGTGATTGTGCCAGCCGAACTCGTAGCCGGCATCTTTATAGGGCTTGCTCATTTCCTGCAGACGCTTGCCGAAAGCCAGCCAACCGGCTCCGTCCGAGGGGCGCTGGTCTGCCGCCAGATGCGGGGCATAGATCGAATCCATGCCAAGTATTCTGGCGATGTTGAGCGACTTCTGAACTTCCTTATCCAGGAAGTCGGGGCTGAAATGGCCGCTCGCCATCACGAGGCCGTTCTTGTCGAGATCGGCGCGAAGGCTCTTCAGTCCCGCATCGTCGAGATCGGCGTAGATGCCGCCGAAGCCTTCGACTTCGGCATAGCCTGATTTGCCGAGCTTTTCGAAAATCACAGAATAGGGCTGGAAGTTGCGCGCGCTGTAGAGCTGGTAGCTGAGTTTCGTCATCTTATTCTCCTTGGGCCTCGTACCCGTTTCTTGGAAGGATCAATCTGCCGATTGGCAGGAATGCAGGTCGTAGAAGCGGAATTCCGGCAGCTTGCCGCGTTCGAGTTGACGTGCCGGGGTGAAGGTGATGCGGCGGCTCTCGCCTGCCGCCAGATCGAACGCATTGTCGGAATATTTGCCGTCCGTCTCGCTCTCGATCATCACGAAGAGCGCAAGTCCCTTAGCGGTGACGTTGATGTCGACGGCGCCGCTCTTCTCGACATATTCATGGGTAACGGTCAGGCCCGACGGCTCCAGCTCCAGCGCCTTATACGTGCCGTTGACATAGTGCCCCTCGCCGCCCATGCCGTTCGACGCGGTGAAATGCCAGGCAAGCAATGTTCCCTCGGCAATCTCGGACACATCGATTGTCGCAGCCGTCACCGCCGCATCCGGCGAACACATGGCCTGCACGTCTTTCAGATGCTTCCGCTCGCCCTTCATCGTCAGAAGCGATATCGACAGATCGATGCTGACATCTGAAAGCGTGTCGTTAACGAGCGAGAAGCGGATCGTCTTGCAGTCCTCGGCGGGAATGGCGGCGACCGCGACCGGCTGGAAGAAACGTTTGACGAGATAATGCATCGCCTTCCAGCGCCCGCCATAATCGAGGCTCGACCAGGAGGCGACCGGCCAGGTGTCGTTGAGCTGCCAATAGATCGTGCCCATGCAATGGGGCTTCAGCGATCGCCAATATTCCACCGCCGTCTTGATCGCCAACCCCTGCTGGATCTGGGAGAGGTAGACGAAATTCGGGAAATCTTTGGGAAAGCGGAAATAGCGGAACATCGTGCCGGCGATGCGCTCGTTGCCGCCAGCATTCTTCTGGTGCAGCTCCATGACGGGAGAAGCGATATTCATATCCTTCTCCTCGGCATATGTCCTGATGACAGGCAGCGAGGTATAGGACTGGAAGCCGAATTCCGAGCAGAAGCGCGGCCGTACCGACCGGTAATTATCGAATGACTTGTTCTCGTGCCAGACCGACCAGTAGTGCATGTCGCCGGACCCGTCCGCATGCCAGGCATCGCCGAAATCGAGATAGCCGGAAGCCGGGCTCGAAGGCCACCACAGCGCACCGGGCAGCGCCTTCTTCACCGCCTGCTCGATCGTCCGATTGAGGCGGTCGTAGGAGACGAGGTAGCGGTCGCGGTCTTTCCGTGATTCCTCGAACCAGGTCAACGCGCCGACAAGCTCGTTATCGCCGCACCATAGCGCGATGGAGGGATGCGACGAAAGCCGGCGAACCTGGTAATCCACCTCGACCGCCACATTGTCGAGGAAGTCGTCGGTCGAGGGATAGAGATTGCAGGCGAACATAAAGTCCTGCCAGACCAGGAGGCCGAGCCGGTCGCAGAGATCGTAGAAATGATCCTGCTCGTAGAAACCGCCACCCCAGACACGGATCATGTTCATGTTGGCGGCTTTCGCCGATTGCAGCAGATCTTCAGTCTTCTCGGGCGAAGACAGCGAATAGAGCGCATCGGCCGGAATCCAGTTGGCGCCGCGGCAAAAGATCTCGCGGCCGTTGATCCTGAAGGCGAAGCGGGCGCCTGCTGCATCCGGCGTAGTGACCAGCTCGATGGTGCGAAGGCCGATTTGCCTGGTCACCACCTCGTCGGACACTTCCACCGACAGCGTGTAGAGCGCCTGCTCGCCGCTGCCGGAAGGCCACCAGAGCCGCGGCTCGTCGATATGGAAGAGATAATTGACATCAGTCTCGCCCTTGACGCCGACGTCGAGGCGCACCCGTTCGCCGTCGAACTCGAAATAGATCTGGGTGACGCCGGCATGCTTGGAATAGAGGCTCGCGGTGACCGTCAGGTCGACCGAGCCGTCATTATTGTGGACCTGGCGGGTGACGACATGTTCGATGCGCGCCGTTTCGAGCTTCTTCAGAGCAACCGTGCCGTAGAGGCCGAGCGGCGCAATGGCGATGTTCCAGTCCCAGCCGAAATGGCATTGCGGCTTGCGCAGCATGTTGCCATCGGGGATCGGCGAATTGCCGGTGCTGTAGGGAATGTAGAAGGGCTGCTTTTTCTGCCGTTCGGCGCCGACGCCGGGGTTGGAGGCAAAGACGATGCGGATGGAGTTGTCGCCCGCTTTCAGCATGCTCGAGACATCCGGCCGGTAGCGGCGGAAGCTATTGTCAGCTTCGAGCACCAGAAAGCCGTTGACGTGGACGCTGGCGACCGTGTCGAGATAGTCGATATCGAGATACCAGTCGCCTTCGACCTCCTGCAGCGTGAAGCTGCGCTCGACCGCCCATTCACGCTGGGCAACCCACTGCACCTTCTCCTCGTTGCGACCGAAATAGGGATTAGGGATCAGGCCGGCCCGATGCAGCGCCGTGTGCACGTCGCCTGGTAGGGTGATGACGCTTTTGATCTCGCCATCAACGGAGGTGAGCTGCCACGAACCGGAAAGGTCGATGCTGGAAGGGGTCGATTGTTGCGTCACGATTTCATTTCCGAATTGCAGTTTTTGAAGAGGACGGCGCATGATCGCCATCCGGTAGCTGTCGTTCGTTAGGGGCCGACTTGGCGCCCTTTTCTCTCCGCTGGGGAGAAGAGAGGTGTAAGCAGCGCCTTGGTCTCCTTCAGTCCACCGCACTCTCCGCCATCCTCGGGCTTAACCCGAGGATCCAAACCGCATCCATCAGCAGCAGCGGGCATAGATCCTCGGGTCGAGCCCGAGGATGACGGAGTATCTCCGGCCCCATCCGCAGACTCGTTAGAGACGCAGCTCACTCTCGGCATCGAACACCGAAGCTAACGCCATGTCGAAGCTCAGCTTCACCTTGGCGCCGACGTCAAAGCGGCGTGCGCCGTTGACGCGGACCGACATCGTGTGGCCCGCATGTTTCAGCCACAGAAGATTGTCCGCCCCCATCGGTTCCTCGATATCGACGGTAGCGTCATGTTCTTCGCCGCCGGCATTCTCGTTGACCTTGATGTGTTCGGGGCGGACGCCGAGTACCACCCTGCGGCCGGGCCGCAGCGTCTCGTTGGCGCCATAGGCGGCGAGCGAGAAGTTGACGCCGTTTGCGGTAAAAGCGATGCCGTCACCTGTTTTGACCAGTTCGCCGCGCAGAAAATTCATCGACGGCGAGCCGATGAAGCCGGCGACGAAGAGGTTGCGCGGCCGGTTGTAGATCGTCGTCGGGTCGTCGAGCTGCTGTATGATGCCGCTCTTCATGATGGCGATGCGGTCGGCCAGCGTCAGCGCCTCGATCTGGTCGTGCGTCACGTAGATCATCGTGTTCTGTAGCGACTGATGCAGGCGCTTGATTTCGACACGCAGTTCTGAACGCAGCTTGGCGTCGAGGTTGGACAGCGGCTCGTCGAACAGGAAGACGTCGACATCGCGCACCAGCGCCCGGCCGATTGCCACGCGCTGGCGCTGGCCGCCGGATAGTTCGGCGGGCTTGCGCTTCAGGAGCGGCTGGATCTGCAGGATCTCGGCCGCACGCGCCACGCGTTTGTCGATCTCGGCCTGCGGCACCTTGGCGACGCGAAGGCCGAAGGAGAGGTTCTTCTCGACGGTCATCTGCGGATAGAGCGCATAGGACTGGAAGACCATGCCGATGCCGCGATCCTTCGGCTCTTCCCAGGTGACATTCTTGCCCTTGATGAAGATCTGCCCTTCCGAAGCGTCGAGCAGGCCGGCGATGCAGTTGAGCAAGGTCGACTTGCCGCAGCCGGACGATCCGAGCAGCACCAAGAATTCGCCGTCGTTGATCTCAAGGTTGAGATCCTTGAGCACGCTGACTGATCCGAAATTCAGCGACAGATCTTTGATCGAGACGCTGGAATTGGAGACAGTTGAATTCATGTTCATGTGATCACCCCTTCACTGCGCCAGCGGCGATGCCGCGAACGAAAAGCCGCCCGGAGACGAAATAGACGATCAGCGGCACCAGACCGGTGAGGATCGTCGCTGCCATGTTGACGTTGTATTCCTTCACACCCTGGACGGAATTGACGATGTTGTTGAGCTGCACGGTCATCGGATAGGTATCTGGCCGGGTGAAAACCACGCCGAACAGGAAGTCGTTCCAGATGCCGGTGACCTGCAGGATCATGGCGACAACGAAGATCGGCAGCGACATCGGCAGCATGATCTTCAGGAATATCTGCCAGAAGCCCGCCCCGTCGACGCGCGCCGCCTTGAACAGTTCCTCCGGCAGCGACACGAAGTAGTTGCGGAAGAGCAGCGTCAGGATCGGCATCCCGAAGATCGAATGCACTATGACGAGGCCGGTAAGCGTGCCGTAGATGCCGATTTCACGCAGGATGATGACGATCGGATAGATCATCACCTGATAGGGAATGAACGCTCCGATGATCAGGATCGAGAAGAAGAGCTCCGAACCCTTGAATCGCCAGTTTGCCAGCGCATAGCCGTTCACCGAAGCGATGGCGATCGAGATGATGACAGACGGCACCGTGATGCGCACCGAGTTCCAGAAACCGCGCGAAAGGCCGTCGCAGTTGAGGCCAGTGCAGGCCTCCGCCCAGGCCTTGACCCAAGGTTGGAAGGTGATCTCCACCGGCGGCGAGAAAATGTTGCCGAGACGGATCTCCGGCATGCCCTTCAGTGAAGTCACGACCATCACATAGAGCGGCAGCAGATAATAGAGCGCTGCAACCGTCAACGTTCCGTAGAGCATGATGTTGCGCGCTGACAGCGTCGGGCGCGGCTTCGGACCGCTCGGCCCGTCGCCGAGCCTCCGTGAGACGGCGTCGAAGCCGACAGCCGTGGTGTTGAGAGTTTCGATATCAGCCACGCTTGCGCCCTCCTCCGAACTCCAGATAGGCCCACGGAACGATGATGATCGCGACTGTGACCAGCATCATCGTCGATGCGGCGAAGCCCTGACCGAGATTCTGCGCCTGGAACATGTAATCGTAGACGTATTTGGCCGGCACTTCCGATGATATGCCGGGACCGCCCGAAGTCTGCGCCACCACGAGGTCGTAGACCTTGACGATGCCGGAGGCGATGATGACGATCGTCGTGATGAACACGGGCCGCATCATCGGAATGACGACGAGCAGGTAGGTCTTCCACATCGGGATGCCGTCGACGCGGGCCGCTTTCCAGATATCCTCGTCGATGCCCCGCAGACCGGCAAGCATCAGGCACATGACGAGGCCCGTTCCCTGCCAAAGCGCCGCGATCAGAATCCCGTAGATGACGATTTCGGGCGTATAGAGCGGATTGAAGGTGAAGCTTGTCCAGCCGAGCGAACGCACCACCGACTGGACGCCGAAATCTGGGTTCAGAACCCATTGCCAGACGAGACCGGTCACGATGAAGGACAGCGCGAAGGGGTAGAGAAAGATGGTGCGAAAAGTGTTTTCGAAACGGATCTTCTGATCCATGAGTGCGGCGAGCACAAATCCGATGACCAGGCTGAAGATCAGCGAGAGGACGCCGTAGAGCGCCAGATTTTCGATCGCAGTAACCCAGCGGGGTGCCGCCCAGAGACGGTGATACTGGTCAAAGCCGACGAAGCTCAACCGCGGGAGGAGCTTGGAATTGGTGAAAGAATAAAAGACCGTCCAGAACGTGCCGCCGACAAAGATCACCAGCGCTGTCAGGATCATTGGGATGGACGCAATCTTGGCGTTCAGATTGCGCAGTAACTTGTTTGGCCGGCCTGCTTGCGCTTGACCCGTCATGAACACTTCTCCTCAAATCGCAGCTGCGGCCGGTGACGGCCGTCTCTCACCCCTGCCCGCTGGATCGGCCGGATGGGCCGGCAAGACCATCGAAACTTGCGGGAGGATCCGGCTCCGCGGAGCCGGATCGCAAGGGCAGTGAATCTGCCGATCAGTCAGCCGAGGCGATGATTTCGGCGAAACGCTTCTGCGCGGCCTCCGGCGTCATCGACGGGTTGGCGAAGAATTCGGAGAAGAGGTCCTCCTTCTGCTTCTGGCTGTCGGCCGAAAGCAGCTGGTCGGTGCCCTGGATCACATTGCCCTTCGCCAGGATGTCGAGACCCTTCTTCATGCAATCGTTGGCGGCGGCAAGATCGACGTCGCCACGAACCGGCAGCGAACCCTTCTTCAGGTTGAAGGCAACCTGGGTCTTGGGATCGAGCAGGGTTTTGGCGAGCACGGCCTGTGCCTTGGACTTTTCCTCATCCTTCAGCAGCGGGAAATAGAAGGCGTCGCCGCCGGTCGAGATGATCTCGTTGACGCCGAGGCCCGGAAGGCAGGTATAGTCGGTGCCGGCCTTCTGACCGGCGAGTGCGAATTCGCCCTGCGCCCAGTCACCCATGATCTGGCCGCCGGCCTTGCCCGTGATGACGAGATTGGTCGCCTGGTTCCAATCCTGGACATTGCTGCCCTTGGACATGCGGCGGGCGTCGTCGGCAGCCTTGAAGACCTTGGCGATCTCGGGTCCGGCGGCGACCTCTGCATCCTTGTCCTTGAAGACCTTGTTGAACACGTCCTTGCCGGCGACCGCTACCATAAGCACGTCGAAGGCGCCTGTCGCCTGCCATGGCTGACCGCCGACAGCGAGCGGAATGATACCGGCCTTTTCGAGAGCCGGAGCGGCAGCGACGAATTCGTCCCAGTTCTTCGGAACCTCGACACCGGCCTTCTTGAAGGCAGCGTTCGAAAGCCACAGCCACTGCCAGGAGTGGATGTTGACCGGAGCGCAGTAGATCTTGCCGTCGATCGTGCAGGAATCGAGCAGGCTAGACGGACGAATAATGTCCTTCCAGTGCTCCGCGGTCGCGACATCGGTCAGGTCGCGCATCAGGCCCGCCTGGACAAGCTCTTCCGCCTGGCGGCCATGGTTGAACTGGGTGGCGCCCATCGGGTCGCCGCCGGTGATGCGGCTGATCATGATCGGGCGCGCAGTTCCGCCGGAACCGGCGATAGCGCCGTCGACCCAGTGGTTGCCGGTAGCGTCGAATGCCTTTGCCAGCTCGGCGACAGCAGCGGACTCGCCGCCGGACGTCCACCAATGGGTGACTTCGAGGTCGGTGGCGCTGGCGCTGATCGGAAGTGCTGCTGAAGCGGCGAGCATAGCCGCCATCATACGGATTTTCATGAGTTCTCCTCCCTCACTGAAACGTTGCCGGAAAAACTTAGATCAATCGATTTCCCCACGCAACTGCCCGCCCGTAAATTTTTCTTTAAAGATCCATATTGCGACTTCTGGCTGTTTCAGACGAACTCTCCACACCCGGCAAATCGGCAATCGGGCAGACTTTTCCGCACTTGCTTCATCCGATTATTTATCTGAAATTGAATGGAAAGTTGGATAATTTGGCGTCGATCCCCGCGCTGCCTTTTTCGCAGCTGCCGAAAAAATCTGCGAGTATGACCGATTCAACCTATGAGAATGATATTGCGACGCACACAAGAAAAACCGCTCGACATTTCTACTGTATCGTTACAGATTGAATTCCTCAGGGAGGCGCGATTTTGGCAGGCGGCGGGCTTACCGCGCCTGAAAAAGCCTCTATAAGCGAGACCAATTCGCGCAAGGCGGCCTACAGGGATGGAAAACAAGGGAAATTTCGGACAGGCGACATCGACGGCGGTGACGCGCGAGCGTCCGACATTGAAGACGATTGCCTTCATGACCGGCCTCGGCGTGACAACGGTATCGCGTGCGCTGAAGGACGCGCCGGATATCGGCGCCGAAACCAAGGAGCGGGTGCGCATGGTCGCCCGCCAGCTCGGCTACCAGCCGAACCGGGCGGGCGTGCGCCTGCGCACCGGCAAGACCAACGTCATCGCCCTTGTCCTCAGCATCGACGAGGAGATCATGGGCTTTTCGAGCCAGATGGTCTTCGGCATATCGGAAGTACTGTCCGGCACGCCCTATCATATCGTCGTGACACCGCATTCGCACAGCAAGGACCCGATGCTGCCGGTGCGCTATATCCTCGAGACCGGCTCGGCCGACGGCGTCATCATCTCCCGCATCGAACCGGACGATCCGCGCGTGCGGCTCTTGTCCGAGCGCGGCATGCCCTTTGCCACGCACGGGCGCACCGATGCAGGTCTCATCCACCCCTTCCACGATTTCGACAACGAGGCCTTCGCCCATCAGGCGGTGGAACGCCTTGTCAAACGAGGCCGGCGCCGCATCGCCCTGCTGCAGCCACCGAGTAAGCTCACCTATTACGCCCATATCCGCATCGGCTTTCAGACCGGCCTGCACGACTACGGCGCTGAGGAGGTGCCGTTGCGCGTCAACACCGACGCACCGCTTGCCGATATCCGCGACATCGTCGAGGTGATGATGCGCTCGGCCAATGCGCCTGATGGCATCGTCTGCTCGGCCGGCAGCGCTGCGATCGCTGTCAATGCCGGCATAGAAGCCGCCGGCAAGGCGCTCGGGCGCGATCTCGACATGGTCTCCAAGGAGTCGGTGCCGATCCTCAACTGGATCCGCCCCGAAATCATCACCGCTCAGGAGGACGTGCGTCAGGCCGGCCGCGAAATGGCCAAAGCCGTCATCGCCCGCATCGACGGCGTCGAACCCGAACTGCTGCAGAGTATCAGCCAACCGATCTGGCCGGAAAACACCAGATAGGGCGATGGCGGAATACGAGCGGAGAAAAGCCGCGGCGCGGCTGACTGGCGGCTGCGGTGTAGTTCACCGGCCGTTAGTGGTAAAACCCGCCCGTGGCTACTCTCGGCCAGAGGCGGACTGCTCAGTCCGAATGAGACGGAAATTTAAACCCTGCCCATTCAACCCGTTCCTGCCAGTCCGGAAGACCAGCAGATCGGAAACGGTCAATCTGTCTGTGCTTCCGAGCAATTTGGCGCGGGTCACCACCATCCCTTTTCAGGTGACGTAGCTGCTCACGGGCGACCCAGAGTGCGTCACGCCAAACTTCTTCTGAAATCCATTTGCCACCCATGGCTTTCTACCTGTTATTTTCATCCCTGTATCGATACACGAGACCACATTGTCCGCTACTGGCGCAAACGGACCATCGCCAGATCGCAATGATCGGCTTTCATCGACGTCAAGGCCGACCTGGAAACCCTGTATCAACCTCGCCTGCATCCCTCGATCCGCTCCTCGCCAATTGCTCCTGCACAGCCTTGATCTTCGGATTGCAGCCCTCGCCGCGGCGTCGCGTGATCGAGTGGATGCCGCGAAAAGCAGGTGGGGCAAGCGGTTTGACGATCACCCTGCCGCGGAAATCGCGAAGCGCCAGGCCCGGCACCACCAAAATCGAGCGGCCGGCTTCGACAAGCGCGAAAAAAGCCTTGATTGCCAGCCATCCCGCAGGTGAGCCACGGGGAAATCGACAGAATGCATGAAAGCAGCGTGCCTTATTTCAGCCAATGGGAAACGCCCGGCATGACGCTGCCTTTGCTGGCCGAGGGATCGCAAGCGCTGCTCAGCGACCCGCTCTGGCGCCATTCGGGAGCCGTGACAATCGAGGAATATGCGTGCTGGGCGGTGAATATCTGCGGCATGGCCTGCCTGAAGATGATCCTTGCTGCGCGCGGTGAGATCCATCCTACTCTCGAGCTTGCCCGCGCCTGCACGGTTTACGGCGGCTATGTCGTCAACGAGATCGAAGGCTCGATCAAGGGACTGATCTACGCCCCCTTCGTCCGCTTCGTGAGCGAACGTTTCGGCCTCGGCGCCGAGACGATGACCAATGTCGAGACGTCAGCCATCCCGGAACTCTTGTCGAAACGCCGCTTCTTCATCGCCTCGGTGCATTCGGCCATCCGCTGGCCGGAGCACGAGCCGCCGGCAAAGGGCGGTCATCTCGTGCTGGTGACATCAGCCTCGCAGGAGACGATCCGATTCCACAATCCGTCCGGCCATGACGCGACGAGCCAGGCCGATGTCACGCTGCCGCTTGCCGTCTTCGATCGTTTCTTTGCCAAGCGCGGCATATCGATCGAGGCCTGATCTCTCAGACATCCCACCGCTTCGGAGGCTTTCATGACCCCTTCTCCCAACAGGCTGCGCATCGCCGTGCTCTTCGGCGGGCGTTCGGCCGAGCACGAAGTTTCCATCCTCTCGGCGACCAACGTGATGGCCGCCCTGGAGCCTGAGAAATACGATGCCTTTCCCGTCTTCGTCACCCGCGAGGGACAATGGCTGCTGAGCAGTTTCAAGGACGGTAGGCTCACCACGCCCTCGTCAGGCACGGAAATCTGCCTCGTGCCGGGCGGCCGCGGGCGCATGCTGGCCACCCCCTCTCATGGCGCGCCGCATGAATTGCCAAAAATCGATATCCTGTTTCCCGTGCTGCACGGCCCGCATGGTGAGGACGGATCGGTGCAGGGCGCAGCTGAAGTGGCGCGCGTGCCGCTCGCCGGCTGCGGCATCCTCGGTTCGGCCACGGCCCTTGACAAGGATATCGCCAAGCGCCTGCTGCGGGCGGCAGGCCTGCCGGTGGCGCGCGCCGTGACGATCCATGAAGGCGCCGCCCCTTCACTCTCCGCGCTCGAAGGCGAACTCGGCCTGCCGCTCTTCATCAAGCCGGCACGGCAGGGATCGTCGGTCGGCGTCGCCAAGGTCCATGCCAGCCAGGAATTCGCCGCAGCGCTCGAGCAGGCCTTCCGCCACGACCGCACTCTGCTCGCCGAGGAATTCGTCGCCGGCCGCGAGATCGAATTCAGCGTGCTCGAGGATACCGACGGCAAGCTCTTCGTCTCCCGCCCGGGCGAGATCGTGCCGGCCGAAAGCCACGGCTTCTACAATTACAATGCCAAATATATCGATGAGAACGGCGCCGCCTTGAAAGTGCCGGCCGACCTGCCGGCGGAGATCGAGGCCGCCATGCGCGACGTGGCCGCACGGGCTTTCCGGGCCGTCGGCTGCGACGGCATGGCACGCGTCGATTTCTTCCTGACATCGGACATGCGCTTCGTCATCAACGAGCTCAACACCATTCCCGGTTTCACCGATATCAGCATGTATTCCAAGGCAATGGCGGCAAGTGGCGTCGGCTATGCCGAGATCATCGACCGGCTGGTGGACCACGGAATGGCACGCGCCCACAGGGGCAGGCTAGTTCATGAACAGGTCGGTTCTGATTTCCGGATGTTCCGGCGGCGGAAAATCGACGCTGCTTGCTGAGCTTGGCCGTCGCGGTCATAGGATCGTCGAAGAGCACTGGCCCGCGGATCGTCAAGCAGGAGCTCGAGAGTAGTGGAACAGCCCTGCCCTGGATCGACGCGATTGCCTTTGCCCGCCGCGCGATCGAGATGGCGATGGCCGACTACACGGCAACGCACGAATGGACGGGCTGGACGTTTCTCGACCGCGGGCTGATCGATGCCGCCTCGGCGCTGGAGCACATGACCGGCGAACCGGTCCTGGAACGAATGACCGCCGCCCATCGATACAGCAGAAGCGTTTTTCTGACGCCGCCACGGCCCGAGATCTACACGACCGACCCTGAGCGCCGCCATGGCTTCGAAGAGGCCGTCGCAGAATATGATCGGCTCGCCGCAACCTATCCGACACTCGGTTACGACGTCGTCATACTGCCAAAAATCGGGGTTGCCAAACGGGCCGATTTCATCCTCGATTGCCTTGGGGCGAATTAGAGCTTTTCCGGGTTAGATTGAAGCATTCTGTTAGCTCAAACGGAGTCGGATGGTCGACCGGCCAGCGCGTGTCGTAGCCCAGTTCTACGGCCAAGCCGGCCGGTCGATCAGCGGGCCCGTTTCAGCCAACCCTCCCGCAGATTTACCCGGCAAATCTGCAAGACTTTAGAACCGCCGGAAGCACCTATCGCTTCGCCACGGCGAAGCGGTGCGGCCGGTGGACCGGGCATCTCTAGCCAGGATCAAAGGCGATCGGCTCGGACGTACCTTGGGGTATGCCCGTCGCCAATCGCCTTTACCCTGACGAAAACCTGCTCCGGCAGAATGCTTCAATCTAGCCCGGAAAGGCTCTAGTCGCCTTAACGCCGACGAAAGACGCACCACTGAAACGACTGCCGGCCCCCGGCAGGCGTCCTATGCTCCTCACGCCACTCGCTTTCCAGGACGAATGCGGAGGAGAATTCCGACGCGAGCGCCGCCGCATCGTAACGCTGAACCGGCAGACCGCTGCACCGCTCCGGCCCGTCAGGTGCGAAGGTGGCGATGATCACGACGCTGCCCGGCGCCGTGCCGGTTTCCAGGGCGCGGCGATAGGCGATCCGCTGCTCCGGCTCGGTGAGGAAATGAAAGACGGCGCGGTCGTGCCATATGTCGTAGCACCGCCCTGGTCGCCATTCGGTGACATCGGCCATGAGCCAGGCGACCCGGGCGGCGTCACCATGCAGCCGTGCCTTGGCGACATCCAACGCCGGCGCAGCGATATCGAGAACCGTGAGGTCGGACCAGCCGCGCTCGAGGAGACGGTCGACAAGGCTCGACGCGCCGCCGCCGACATCGATCAGCGCGGCCGTAACCGGCACATGCAGCTCGTCAAGCGCCCTGAGCGAAGGCGCGGGCGTCGGCTGATACCAGCTGACGTTGTCAGCCGCTTTCGTGCGGTAAACCTCGTCCCAATGTTCCTGTTTTGCGGCCGTCATCCGCTATTCCCATTTCTTGCAGCACCGATCCTGACCTATCAAGATGTAAGGATTGAGGCATGCCTCGATCGCTTACCGCCCGGTCTTAGGAAGCTAGGTGACGATAGACGAGATCGGCAGGATCAGTTCGAGGCGCTGCCGGATCAAGACGCGCCCCCAGCCGTTCGGCAACGGCAACGGATGCAGAATTGTCAGGCGCGATATAACTGACGCGCGACGACAGTTTGGGCGTCTGGAAGGCCCAGTCCCGCAGCGCCGAAGCCGCCTCGGTCGCATAGCCGCGGCCCTCGAACCCGTCATAAACGAACCAGCCCAGCTCCTTTTCCGGAAAGAGCGGCCCATGGTTGATCCCCACCTGGCCGATGCATTGGCCGGTTTCGCTGAAGTCGATCATCATCGCGCCGTGCCCGAAAAGCTGCCAGAGAGCGACGTCGTGACAGAACATCCCCCACGCCGCCCGCAGATCAAAGGGCCGCCCATCCCGGCGGACCGTGGCGAGGCCATTATCGGGGCGTAGGCATCGAAGTCGTCGATGTCAGACATACGAAGCTTCAGACGCTTGGTTCGGAGGCTAATAGCGCCCGCCTCTGACATGTCTCGCCCTTCCGCTAGTTTTCGAACGCCGGAGCGAACCGAAGCACCCCGCTTGGCGCCGGTCCGTGAAAAACAATCCGCTGCACGAGCCGCGTATCGAGATCATGATATGTTAATTGGCCGTCGCTGCTGAAGCCCGCCCCGCTATAGACCTCGGGATTGCCGATCAGCGCGCACCCCCTCGCGCCCATCTCCTTCAGCAATTCGAGCCCCTTCGCCGTAAGCGCCCTTCCGATGCCCTGCCGCTGTCTCTCCGGCGTGACCGCTATCGGCCCCAGCCCGAACCACCCGTCATGTACTCCGTTGACCGTCACCGGCGAGAACGCGACGTGCCCCAGGATCTCGCCATCCTCCTCGGCAATCAGCGATATCGCAAGATCGCCGCTCAAGCGAAGCCTCCGGATGATCTCCGCTTCCGTACCCTCGCTATAGGGCATCGGCTTGAAGGCGGCCGAGGTCAAATTCTGAATCGCTTCGATATCTGCCGGCGTCTCGTATCGGATGAGCATTCCTTTAGTTCTCCGGAACGGTCTTCCGCAAATGCTATGAAGGGAAAGTCGGAAATCAACAAGCCAGTTTGCACAGGCAGAAACAACACAGTTGTCGGGTCAGGCAGCGATCTCACAAGAAAGCCCGGCGCAACGGCCGGGCTTCCTCGATGTCTTTCTCCGCAAACCTCAGAAGGTCGCCGCACCGCTGCCCCAGGGGCCGTGGTGGAAATCCTTGCCATCGAGGCGGTCGAAGCCGTGAGCGCCGAAGAAGTCGCGCTGGGCCTGGATGAGGTTGGCCGTCCCCCTGCCTTGGCGGTAGGCGTCGAAATAGCTGAGCGCCGAGGTCAGCGCCGGCACCGGGAGGCCGGCGGCGAGAGCGGCGGTCACGACGCGGCGAAGCGCCGGGATCGATTCCTTGACCATGGATGAGAAGGCCGGCGTGACGATGAGGTTCGCCGCATCGGGCGCATCGGTGAAAGCCTTGGTGATCTCATCGAGGAACTGCGAGCGGATGATGCAGCCGGCACGCCAGATCTTCGCGATAACAGGCATCGGCAGCGACCAGTTGAACTCCTTGGAAGCTTCCGCCATCACAGCGAAGCCCTGCGCATAGGCGCCGATCTTGCCGGCAAACAGTGCCAGTTCCAGATCCTTATTGAGCTCGGGCCCGTAGGCGGTCGGGAAGACGCTGCCGAGATTACCGAAGATCTTTTCGGCGGCTTCGCGCTCAGACTTCATTGAGGAGAGGCTGCGGGCGGCAACCGCGGCTTCGATCGCCGTTGCCGGAATGCCCATGTTCTGCGCCTCGATCGCCGACCACTTGCCGGTGCCCTTCTGGCCTGCCTTGTCGAGGATCATGTCAACCATCGGCCCCCCGGAGACGGGATCGCTCGCCGCAAGCACCTTCTCGGAGATCTCGATCAGATAGGAGTTCAGCCGGCCCTTGTTCCACTCGCCGAAGATGCCGGAGATTTCGGAGGCGCTCTTGCCGAGACCGTCTCGCAGGATGCCGTAGATCTCGGCGATCATCTGCATGTCGGCATATTCGATGCCGTTATGGATGGTCTTGACGAAATGGCCGGCGCCGTCATTGCCGAGCCAGGCGACGCAGGGCTCGTCATTGTAGCGGGCGGCAATCGACGTCAGCACCTTCTCGACGCGTTTCCAGGACTCTTCGGTACCGCCGACCATGATCGACGGGCCGTGGCGCGCACCCTCTTCGCCGCCGGAAACCCCCATGCCGATGAATGTCAGTTCCGTATCCTTGAGACGGCCGAAGCGGGCGACGGTGTCGCGGAAATTGGCGTTGCCGGCATCGATCATGATGTCGCCCTTGGCAAGATGCGGGCGCAACGCCTCCATCTGCTGGTCGACAGCGTCACCGGCCTTGATCATGATGATGATCGGACGCGGCGGCCGGATTGCATCGACGAACTCCTCGATGGTCTTGCAGGGAATGATCTGCTTCTTCAGATCGCCGGCGCTTTCGTAGAATTCGTCGGTTTTCTCAGGCGTGCGGTTGAAGACCGCGATTTTATTGCCTTTCTCCGCGATGTTGAGCGCCAGGTTGGAGCCCATGACCGCAAGGCCGATCAGTCCGATTTCTGCCTTTTCCACGACAAACCTCCGATGTGTCATTTGGACCGGTGTTGTGGCACTGTCTCGCTCAAACGGCAAGTCTCGCGAGGGTCTAATCGGTTCGCAAAAGCCATTGAAATGGAGCTTTGATCGTCTGACTTGTCCGACAACTTTTCATCTGCAGCCCGATCCGGAAGCCGCAAAATATTCGCGATCGCCCGTACTGCCCTATCTCATGTTATCATGCGGACCTCGGGAGATATCGTTTGGTTTCGAAAAGACGAAAAGACATGGCGATGCTTGCGGCCCGCGCCGGCCGCTACCGCGAATATGCGCCGCCGCCAGCGCTGCGGCGCCATTTCAGCTGCCTCTGGTCGCATACACTTAGGGACGGGGCGGCGGCGACGGTGGCGATCGTGCCGGATGGCTATTGTGATCTCCTCTGGATGGACGGACGGCTTGTCGTCGCCGGTCCTGACCGGATCGCGGCCTTCCCGATCATAAGGCCGGGCGCGACCGTCATCGGCGCGCGCTTTGCGCCGGGCGCCGCAGCATCCTGGCTGAAGACGCCGCTCTCGGCGCTGGTCGGCCTGTCGGTGCCGCTTGCCGATATCGGACGGAAGGATACGAGCGAATTCGAGGCGCGGCTGCGGGATTGCCCGGACCCCGCGGCCGCCGCGACGCTGTTCGGCCGTCTGCTTGAAGGGGCCGCGCGCGATGAGGAGGAGCCCGCCCAAGACGCCGCCGTGATCTTCGCCGCCGCCGACAGCGGCCGCCCAACCTCCGGCCTGCCCGACCAGCTCGGCATGAGCGAAAGGCAACTGCGCCGCCGCTGCCACCATCATTTCGGCTATGGCGCAAAGACACTGGAACGCATCCGCCGGTTCCAGCGTTTCCTCGACCTCTGCCGCAGGGTGGACACGATGCCACTCGCCCGCATCGCGCTCGAAGCGGGCTTTGCCGACCAGGCCCACATGACACGCGAGGTCGCAGAACTCTCGACTCTCACCCCTGCCATCATTCTTGACCAACTCGGCACGCGGGAAGGATCCGGCTGACCGTTTTGTTCAAGACACCGCCGGCCGGCCTTATTATTCAGGGAAACCCAAATACAAGGACCTGCACCATGGCGACAATGCCTGCAAAAGTCATCCACCAGTCGATCGAGCGCGACTGGCGGGATGTCTACGACTTCGCCCGCAAGCCGGAGAACATGCCGCTCTGGGCCTCCGGCCTTGCCACCGGTTTCGAGCCCGACGGCGCCGACTGGATCGCCCACGGTCCCCTCGGCACCATCAAAGTGAGCTTCGTTCCCGCCAATGAATTCGGCGTGATCGATCATACGGTGACGATCGAATCCGGGCTCCGGGTTTATAATGCCCTGCGCATCGTACCGAACGGCGATGGCTGCGAGGTCATGTTCACGCTGCTGCGTCTGCCCGGCATGACAGATGCGCAATTTGCCGCTGATGCCGCGCATATCGAGAAGGATCTCGTCATGCTGAAAGCCCTGATGGAGAGATAGATGTCTGAAAACTCCGAACACAACGACCGCCGCATCGACTATGTTGAATTCAACGTCTCCGACATCGCCGCCGCCAAAGCCTTTTACGGCTCGGCCTTCGGCTGGCGTTTCACCGATTACGGCCCGAATTACTGCGAATTTGACGACGGCCGGCTGAAAGGCGGCTTCACCGATTTCGGCCCCGTCCGGCCGGGCGGCCCCCTCGTCGTCGTCTACGCCAGGGATCTGGAAGAAGTGCTGACTTCGGTCGAAAGGGCCGGCGGCACGATCTGCCGGCCGATCACCGATTTTCCCGGCGGCCGCCGCTTCCATTTCCTCGACCGCGACGGCTACGAGCTCGCCGTCTGGGCGACGGCGTAAATTAGAGCAATTCCAGCAAAAGTGTGCAGCGGTTTTGCGTCCGGAGTTGCGTTAAAACAAAGAGATAGAACAATTCCGTGGTTCGAAGAAAAACGGAATTGCTGTAGACTACCGATCCATCACGATCAGAGCGCCGATGACAATGCCGCCCGCATCGCGCAGCGGCGACATGCGACAGCGCACCTGGCGGGATACGCCGCCGCCGGTCCGGCGCTCATAAGTGTAGTCGACCTCCCCGCCGGCAAAACAGACGTCCAGCTTATGCTTGGCGCATTCGGCGAATCGCTCCTCGCCGATGAATTCGGAAAGGTGACGCCCGATCAGTTCCATCGGCTTCCTGTCCAGATGGGCACTGTAGGCCGCGTTGGAATAGAGGTAGCGGTAGTCCCTGGTCAGCACCGCCACCCGATCCGGCAGGCTTTCGAGGATCGCGGCGTTGAGGAATTGGCCGTTGTCGGTGTCGGGCACATAGGCTGCCGGCGGCTCGATACGCACATCCTGCGGCGAAGGCACCCGCCAGTCCGGCGCATGCGTGCCGAAATAACAGTCGAGCAGATAGGAAAGCACCGCCGCATGTTCTCTGACACTGGCGCTGTCGTCCGCGTCCCGGGCGACAAGATGGCTGACGAACTGCAATTGCATGTAGACTTCGAGCAGATTGGCCGCCCGGCAGGCCAGGATGGCCTCGACCAGCGGCTCGACATGACGGTCGAGCAACATGACGCGCTGATCGTCGCCTTGGCGTATGGCTTCCTCTATTTGCGCGCAGCGCAAGGAAAAGGCTCGAAAAAGCTCCAGCAAGACGCCTCCCACTCCCATTGTCCCAAGTGGCGTGTCCAAATTGTGTGGCTGCATTTCCCAAATGCGCCCTGAGGTGGATATTATTCTCGCCTTGGTAGTGACGGCTAACATGAAGTTTACTCGTTTTCAATCCGAGAGCACCTGCCGCTTTTCACCGCTGATAAATCAGGGTTTGATTTTCAAGGCGCGAGCGTCTTCTTGATCTGCCAGCGGTCGTGATACCAAAGCCACTGTTCCGGATATTCCCGCACCCAACTTTCCACCTTGTCATTGAGTAGCTGGGCGGCGGCAGGCAGGTCGAGATTGCCTTTGGCGTCGCGCGGCATCTCCAGCCGCGGCTCAATTTCCAGCCGGTAGCGATTCTCCGGAAGGCGGATGCAGCGCGCCGGATAGACCTCGCAATCGAACTGGCGCACCAGCTTCGGCAACAGCGGATTGGTCTTCACCTCTCGCCCGAAGAAGGTGCCTTTCAGCCCCTTGCCGAATTTCTGGTCGACGAGCACGCCCACCCCCTGGCCCGCCTCCAACTGGCGTGCGAGCGCGAAGGAGGAGCCGGCATGCGAGGGCACCAGCTTGCCCATGCGCGCACTGCGGAAGTCGAACACCTTCTTGGCGACATAGGGATTGTTCGGCGGCCGGAAAAGTACGGTGACGGTGAGCCCGAAGGCCGCGCCCGCCACCGGCAGCAGCTCGAAATTGGCGGTATGGCCGGTAAAGACGATGAAGGGGCGCGGATTGTCGCGCAGGTCGAGGAAGATGGGGATGCCCGACACCTCCACCCTGCCCGGCTCCGGCCGTTCGGGGTCGTAGTCGAACAATTCGTCGAGGAAGACGTATTCGGCCGCAAGCCGGCCCATATTTCCCCAGCTGCCGAGCGCGATCTCTTCGATCTCGGCCTCGCTCTTCTCAGGGAAAGCGTTGCGCAGATTGACAAGCATCAGTCTATGACGGCGCGTCCGCCGGCCGAGGCGGCGCATCATCCGGTCGGCGAAGCGAATCGCGCCATCGGCCGGAAACAGCTTCAGCACATTCAGGAAGCCGAACATCACCTGCGCCACCAGCCATTGCTGGAAATTTCTGAGCGCCAGAACGACCCGGGTAATGAACAGCTTCACGTGAGGTCAGTCCATCTTCAGAATGATCTTGCCGAAGATCTGGCGGCTTTCCATCCGCTCCAGCGCCCGGTCGATATCGTCGAATCCGACTTCCGTATCGATGACGGGATGGACGAGCCCGCGGCCCATCTTCTGCATCGCATCGGCCATGTTCTCCATGCGGCAGCCGAAGGAGCCAAGCAGCTTCAATTGCTGCTGGAACAGCATCATCAGGTTCATCTCTGTCGAGACGCCCGAGGTCGAGCCGCAGGTGACGAGGCGCCCGCCGCGCTTCATGCAGAGCATCGAGCCTGCCCAGGTGTCCTTGCCGACATGTTCGAAGACGACGTCGACGCCCTTCTTCTTGGTCAGCTTGCGCACCACGCCTTCGAAACGGTCGGTGCGGTAGTTGATGACGTGATCGGCGCCGAGAGCCTTGGCCCTCTCGATCTTGTCATCGGAACCGACCGTGGTAATCACGGTGCAGCCGATCTTCTTGGCAAGCTGGATCGCCGCAGTACCGATGCCGGAGCCGCCGGCATGAACGAGGATCGTTTCGCCGGGCTCGAGCTTGGCATTGTCGAACAGCATATGCTCGACCGTGCCGAAGGTGACGGGTGCCAATGCTGCGCCGATCGCATCGACACCGGGAGGGGCCGGAACCAGCAGACGCGCCGGCAGGTTCACCTTTTCCTGCGCGAAGCCGTCGAGATGGAAGCCGTGCACGCCGGAGACATGTTCGCAGAGATTGTCGCGGCTTTCGCGGCAGGGACGGCAGAGGCCGCAGGTACGCGCGCCGTAGATCGAAACCAGCTGGCCCGGCAGGACGTTGGCGACACCGGGACCGATCGCCTCGACGACACCGGAGGCTTCCGCGCCGATGACGAGCGGCATCTTGCGCTTGGCGAAAGCCATGCCGCGCCAGCCCCAGACGTCGATATGGTTGAGGGCCACCGCCTTGACGCGCAGCGTCACCTCGCCTGCAGCGGGTGCGTCCGGTTCCGGCAGGTCGGTGATCTCAAGCTTGCGGTCATCGATCAGTTGCAAAGCGCGCATGGCAAAATCCCTCGCCTCGAAGGCGTTCGTCTCGTCTTAAATTTGTCGGGAACCGCTTAAGCCGGTTCGAGCGCCATGACAAGGCTGGCATTCTGCCCGCCGAAGCCGAAGGAGTTGGAAAGAACGGCCGAAACCTGGGCTTCCCGCTTCTTGTTCGGCACGACATCAAGCACGATCGACGGATCGGGATTGGTGTAGTTGATCGTCGGCGGCAACGTGCCCGTCAGCATCGTCTGCAGCGAGAACACCGCTTCGACCGCACCCGCTGCCGTCAGCGTATGGCCGATCATCGATTTGTTCGACGAGACGGGAATGCCGACGAGTCGTTCGCCGAAGACAGCCGACATCGCGCCATATTCCATCTTGTCGTTTTCGGGCGTCGAGGTGCCGTGCGCATTGATGTAGCCGATGCCGCTCTCGTCGATGCCGGCGTCGGCAAGGGCCGCGCGGATCGTTGAGATAGCCGGTCCGCCATCGGGCGAGGAGCGAGTGCGGTGGAAGCTATCGGCCTTGTCGCCGGCGCCCTTCATGATTCCGAGCACCCTGGCACCGCGGGCGACCGCCGCTTCCAGCGATTCCAGGACCAGCGTCGCCGCACCCTCGGCGATGACGAAGCCGTCGCGGTCCTTGCTGAACGGCTTGGAGGCCTTGGTCGGCGGATCGTTCTGCGTCGAAAGAGCCGACAGAAGCGAGAAGCGGATCAGCGCTTCGGCGCTGAGCGACCCATCGGTCGCAACCGTCAAAGCGCGATCGGTGCGCCCCTGACGAATCGCCTCGATGCCGAGCTGGATCGCGGTGACGCCGGAAGCGCAGGCCGTCGACAGCGTCACGGGAAGGCCGCGCGTGCCGAACCGGTCGGCCAGACGCTCGGAAATCGCACCGAACAGCGCCGCCTCGTGGAAGGCCGGGTCGGGCCGCTGGCGCAGCGCCGTCAGGAAGCGCTCATAGGCGTCGCCTGGATGGTCGGCGGCCGGCGAACGGTCTGCAAGTTCGAAGCGGGCGCTCCATTCCGGCTCGATCGGCGGCGCGGCAAGGAACAGCGGACCGTTGAAATCGCCTGAAAGACCCGCGTCGGCAAATGCTTCGATGGTGGTCTCGCGGGCAAAGGCATAGGAACGCTCGACGGCGTTCGGCACCGGAATTTCGATGAAATCGACTGTGCCGGCGATGCGTGTCGACAGGCCTTCGGTCGGAAAGCGGTTGATTGCGTGGATACCAGAGGTGCCCGAGGAAAGGGCCGCCCAGTTGTCCTTCAGGCCCTGGCCGAGCGAGGTGATGATGCCCATGCCGGTCACTGCGACGATCGGTCGGCCGAGATGATCTCTGTAAGCGGAAGCTGTCATATCTCTCTCCTCACGCCTCTGCGGAAAGAACGGCGACGCCCTCGCCGCGCTGATGTCCGACCGTAGTTACGACGGCCGCCTTCGTTCCCGCCTTCATCGGCGCTTCATGGGCGGCGTCGAAGGGCGGAACCTTGGCCTCGGCATCGATTGCAAGGGCTGCGAGCGCCAGCCCTAGCGGGAATTGCGCTTCGATCGTGTGACCGGAAACGCCGCCGAAGCCGCGGATCGCCGCACCCGGAAGCTGATGTTCCAGCACCGCCTTTTCGCGGGCGGCGATCTCGTGCATGCCGGTCGAACCGGAGAAGATCGCCATGCTCTCTGCCGGCAGCTCGGCGGCAGGCTTCAGCAGGCGTTCCATCCGCACTTCGAAATTGCCGGCAGCGCGGTTGCCGCGATCGCCTTCAACGGCGCTGATCGTCGCATAGATGTGCGCGCCGCGCTCTTCCGCGTGCTTGCGCGATTCCAGCACCAGGAAAGCGCCGGCCGAACCGGTGATCATGCCGCCGCCCTCGAGGTCCGAGCGCGACCAGAGCGGCGCCCATTCGCCGCGCGTATGCGCGCCGATCGCTTCAGTGAGCAGGATCATGTCCGGACGCTCGGCAGCAAAGGCGCCGCCGACCAGCGCATGGGTGGATTCGCCGGAGCGAATGCGCCAGAACGCCGTCTCGACGGCGGAAACACCCGACGCTTCTTCGCCCATGAAGGTCCGCGAGGAGCCGGTGACCTTGTGAACGATGGAGATATTGCCGGCAAGCAGATTGGAAAGCTGCGCCAGGAACAGCGTCGGCCTCAGCTCCGTTGTCAGCTTCTCATTGAGCAGCAGTTCGCGGTCGTTGCGCTTCAAGCCCTCGTCGACGATCAGCGTGTCGACGTTGATGTCGCGCTCGCCGCCGCCGGCCGCTACGATCATGTCCATCGTGCCGCAGGCCTCGATATTGTCCTTGAATCCAGCATCGTCGAGCGCAAGACCCGCGGCGAAGACGCCGATGCGCTGCCAGTTTTCCATCTGGCGCTGGTCTCCGCGCTTGGCAATCTGCTGCGACCAGTCGATCTCAGGCAGCGGATGCACCGGATAGGGTTTGAATTTCTCTGTCTCGACGATCGCCCTCGGCGTGCTGTCGGCCGAAAGCAGCGCGACATGCGCCTCCTTGCCGACGCCCTGACAGGTAACGATACCGACGCCTGAAATGACGACGTCGTTTGCGGCCTTGCTCATCCAACCACTCCCTGCGCTGCGATCGCTTCGAGAAGCCCGACCTCGCCGGCGCGTTTTTTCACGATATCGCCGAGCGGAACTTCGCTGAAGGGCATGGTGCGCAGTTTCAGCTGCGCATCGCAGACCTTCTTGCCGCCGCTGGTGATCTTGGCTTTGGTGACCGCAAAACCCGACCCGTCATGCTCCAACACCGCCTCGATATCGAGCACGGCTTCCGGCTCGACGAAGGTGCGCATCTTGGCGCCGTCGACCGACATCAGGAAGGGCATTGCGGCAAAGTCGGTGGCGGCAAGCACCAGCATGCCGGAGGCCTGCGCCATGGTTTCGATCAGGAGCACGCCGGGAACGAGCGGCATACCGGGAAAATGGCCTTCGAAGACGGGGCTCTTGGCCGGCACGACGGATCGCGCCGTCAGCGTAGCCTTCTTCAGGTCCACCGCTTCGACGCGGTCAATCATCTGGAAGTATTCCAGCAGCATTCGGATCCTCCGGCCCGGAAGGCCAAATCCGCCCGCCGGTGACGCCTAATTAGGAACGAAACCGCCCGGCCGCCATAGTCAGGGCGGCAGGGCGTTCGAAAAAGACTGATGTGTCGCTCAGGCCTTGGCCGCTTTGAGCTCGTCGATCTTGGCACAGAGGTTCTTCAGCACGAAATATTCTTCGGTGGAAACCTTGCCTTCGTTGACCTCCTGCGTCCACTTTTCGAGCGGAATCTTGATGCCGAATTCCTTGTCGATCGCAAAGACGATATCGAGGAAATCGAGGCTGTCGATACCGAGGTCGTCGATCGTATGGCTCTCCGGCGTGATCGTGGCGCGATCGATCTCGCTGGTTTCTGCAATAATGTCGGCAACTTTATCGAATGTAGCGGTCACGCGCTGTACCTCATGAAATGACGATTTAAACCCCCTCATAGGCAAATCTCTTTCAAAAGCCAATGCTTTCGTCCGGGCGTCGCGGCAATTTGACAATAAGGTGTTGCCTAAACAGCAATGGAACGCCGGCGAGTGCTGGCGCCGAAAACAGGATGCGGCTGTCCAACATCCGCACCGGTCTTTGATCTGAATCAAATTATGCGCGCCGGCATTTGATAATCATCAAGCTGGGCTGGAAGGAATTGCGATCGCGTTCCAGCATGTCCGGCTATTTGAAGGATCGCGACGATCGACGTTGCCAGCATTGAGATTTTTGAAACAGGCACGACCGTTGCAGTCCTTCCCGCCAGGCGCGGCACGGCGTCGTCTGCGGTCCGACGCCGAATTCAGGTTCACGCGCTGATCCGGGATCAACGCGTGATGACGACGCGGGTATTGGCAAGACCTGCCTGCCGCGCCAGTGAGAAGAACTCGGCCGCATTGTCGGGATGCAAGCGAACGCAGCCATGCGAGGCCGGTGTGCCGAGACGCTTCAGATCGAAGGTGGCATGAACGGCGTAACCGCCGTTGAAAAATACAGCATACGGCATCGGCGCATTGTCGTATTTGCGCGAACGGTGATCGCGCGATAGCCATTTGGCGCTCCAGGAGCCGGTGGGCGTGACATAACCATTGCGCGCGGTCGAAACCTTCCAGCGATATTTGACAAAGCCGTCCTCGGTGACGGTCATGGTCTGTTTGCCGATGCTGATATTGGCAACCAGCGTTGCTGCTTCAGCGGCAACCGGAGAAAACTGCAGCAATAAGCTTACCGCCGCGGCGGCAAAAATCGTCTTCATGATAATCCCTCTTCGCACCCGCGCATTTGATTGCGCCCTCACGCCAGAGAGACTACGACGATACCTGATTATATAGCTTTAACCCGAATGGTAATCACAATTCTAACAGGGCAATGATGGATTTGAGCGCCGCAGGACGGCCGCTCCGCCTCACTGAAGCTTGCGCGCCGCCGGCCTCTGCTTGAGCTGCTGATAGGCCTTGTTCATCCTTTCGCGGATGGAGGCCATGGTGCCGAGATTATGGCCGCAAGCCGCGCAGCTTATGATATCCGTCTCCCGGATCTCCGGACGCTCGAATTTCATCTTGGTGCTTTTGCACTTCGGGCACGGTAGTTCAATCTGAACTGTCATCGCTCTGCTTCCGGTCTGATGGATATGAGGCGTTTCGCATAACCGTTTGGGACGGGACTGTCCACTGGGGCGTGAGCTCTACCGCAAGCCCCTCACAGAAAGCACAAAAACAATCCGAACGTCACGCTGGCAAGCACCATGCAGCTCGCCTGATACACTGAGACCCCGTCTTCGATGTCGCCGGATGTCGCGACATCGCGTCCGGGATTGTTGATCATCGGCTCGGTAACGAGCACACCGCCATAGATGCGCGGTCCTGCGAGCTGGACATTCAGCGCACCAGCCATTGCCGCTTCCGGCCGGCCGGAATTCGGCGAACGGTGCAAGCCGCCGTCGCGCATAGCCACCCGGATCGCCTCGCGGCAGGCGCTGGTGCCGCGCCGGATCCAGGCGCCTGCAGCAATCAGCAGGATCGAAAGGCGCGCGGCCGGCCAGTTGGCGAGATCGTCGAGCCGAGCGGCCGCCCAGCCGAAATCGATATATTTTTCCGATCTATGGCCGATCATCGAGTCCGCCGTGTTCAGCATCTTGTAAGCGAAAAGCCCTGGCAGGCCGAAGATAGCATACCAAATCGCCGGCGCGACGACGCCATCGGAGAAGTTCTCGGCAAGGCTTTCGATCGCAGCACGGCAAACGGCCGGCTCATCCAGCGTCTCTGGATCGCGCCCGACAATGCGGGAGACGGCGGCCCGCCCACCGGCAAGCCCCTCCTCGCGCAGGGCGACGGCAACGGCAGTGACATGGTCGGCAAGGCTCTTCTGCGCCAGAAAGATCGCCACCAGTCCGGTCTCCAGCAGGATGCCGCCGAGGCCGAACAGCGCGAAAAACCGGTTGAACACGAAGCCGGCCGCCACGGCGAGCAGCAGCAACGCCAGGATGGCGGCAACGCCGTTCATCCGCCGTTGATGCCCCGTAAGGCTTGAAGGATTGAGCTGCTGGTCGGCATAGGAGATCACCGCTCCGAACATCGCGACAGGATGCGGCACGCGCGACCAGAGCCATTGCGGATCGCCGACGATCCGGTCGAGCAGCAGCGCCAGAAGCAGCACGAGAAGGTTTAGGTCGATCGTCATCACTCAAATCTCTGAAGGACTTCGCCAAGCCGCCGGTCCGCCGCCGGATCGGGCGCCAGCCCGAAACGCAGCCATCCGGGCGCATAGTCGAACTTGCGGACGAGAATATGATGCCGGCAGAGATGCGTGTAAATGTCGCTCGCCCTGGCATCGTCGACAAGGGCAAACAACCCTGTTCCCCCTGCAATCCGGAGCCCGACCCCGCCCAGCACCGCACGAAGCCCGGCGCTGCGTTCATCGATAAGCCGGCGGATGAAAGAAACGTCCGAACGCAGCAGCGAGCCTGCTATCGAAAGCGCCGGCCCCGAAACCGCCCAGGGTCCGAGCCACTCCTCGAAACGCTTGAGAATGTCGTCACGTGCAATCACAAAACCGAGCCGCAGGCCAGCGAGCCCAAAAAACTTGCCGAAGGAGCGAAAGATCACCAGGTTTGAGAGCCTCTGCGCGACGCCCGCAAGACTCAGCGCTGGATCGGTATCGCCGAACGCCTCGTCAACAACGAGAAGCCCATTGACCGCCTTCATCCTCTCGTGCAGTCCGATCAGCGTCTCGTTCGGCCATGTCAGCCCATCGGGATTGTTCGGATTGACGACGACGGCAAGCCGATGCTCCGTTCCGATCGCAGCGACATCATCGACGGTGTCGACCGCAAAACCGGCCGAAATAAAGGCGCGCGCATACTCGCCGTAGGTCGGCGCCACGACGGCGACCCTGGCGCCCTCCCCCTTTGTCAGCAACCGCGGCAGAAGCTGGATCACCGATTGCGTTCCGGGCACCGGCAGCGGCAGGATCTGGCCGCTCCCGTAGTAATCGCGCGCCGCCCGCCTTGCCTCATCGACCAGATAACTGTCCGGCAGGCGGTGCCAGGCCCTTGTCGGGATATCTGGCAGGGCAGCCGGGCACGGGTTGATCCCGGTGGAAAGGTCGAGCCAGTCCTCCGGCCTGCCGCCAAATGCGGCAGCAGCGGCAGTAACTCCGCCACCATGGACGATCGGCGCGCTCACGCGGCAATCCCGGCGAGATCGATCAGATGCATGTAGGAACCCGCAACCTGCCCGCGCCGGAGCCCCGCCCGGCCGAGATCGGTTCCGATCGCATCCCGGACCTGAAACAGCCGCTCGCCCTCGCCTTCGGAAATGAGGCTGGAATAGTGGAACTCATGCGCCGTCATCGCCCGCTGAAAGATTGCACCGTCGAGCGGCATGACGTGACGATAACCGAGATGGCGTTTGCGCGCGGCATAGCTGGTGACGACGGGCAGCAGGCCGAGCATCTCGTGACGCTTGCCCTCTGCGTCAATCAGCCCTTCGCCGAGCACCATGTAGCCGCCGCACTCGCCATAGATCCGGATGCCGCGCGCCGCCGCATCGAGGAGGGCGACGCGGAAATTGGGCGCTTGGGAGAGCGTTCCGGCATGCAGCTCGGGATAACCCCCGGGCAGATAGATCGCATCGGCGTCGGCAGCAGGCGCCTCGTCGGCAAGCGGCGAGAAGAAGGAAATCGAAGCCCCCCGCCGCCGCCAGCCAAGCAGCATATGTTCATAGGAAAAGGCGAAAGCGATATCGCGGGCCACTGCAATGCGACTGCCGAGCGGCGGCAGACGATCGATATTGGCAGCCGACGGTCGGTTGAGGCCCTGCCTCGCGATGCGCAGCAGAAACTCGAAATTGCATTCCTCGGAGACGGCATCCGCCGCATGCTCGATGAAACCTTCGAGGCTCGGATGTTCACAGGCCTGAACAAGGCCGAGATGGCGATCCGGCAAGGCAAGCGCCTTGTCGCCGCCGATCACGGCGATCACGGGCATCCGGATCGCCTCGAGCGCCTGACGCAGCATCGCCTCGTGCCGTTCGCTGCCGACCTTGTTGAGGATGACGCCGGCAACGCGGACATCGGCGCGGAAACCGGCAAAACCCGCCACCAGCGGCGCTATCGATTGCGACATGCGCGAAGCGTCGACGACCAGCACCACGGAGAGGCCGAGCTGGGCGGCCAGATCCGCTGCCGTCCCTTTGCCGTCGGCCGCCCCATCGAACAGTCCCATCATCGCTTCGACGACGAGAATGCGGTCGCCGGAGCGATGCAGCGTCGCATTGGCCGAGATCAGCTCTGGCCGCATCGCCCAAGGGTCGAAGTTCAGGCAAGGCGTGCCGCTTGCCGCCGCATGGAAGGCGGGATCGATATAGTCGGGGCCGGCCTTGCCCGGCGCGACCGCGATGCCGCGCCGGCGAAGCGCCCTCAGGAGCCCAAGCGTCACCGTCGTCTTGCCGGCACCGGAGGAAGGAGCTGCGATCAGGAGGCCGCTCATGCCCGCACCTGGCCGGACTGGCGGAACGGATCAGGCTGCAAGCGTCGTCCGGCGAGAGCGCCGACCCAGTCGAGCGAGGCCCGCAGCCGCACCACCTCGCCGACGACGACCACCGCCGGCGGCTCGAGACCGGAGGCGGTCACAGCCTCGGTCGCCTGCCCGAGCGTCGTCTCCAGTACCTGCTGCGCGCCGGTCGCCGCATTGCAGACGAAAGCTACAGCCTCGGACGGCGAGCGGCCCGACGCAATGAGATTGGCGCTGATCTGGGCGATATGCTTCATCGCCATATACATGACGATCACGGGCGAACCCTTGCCGATCGCTTCCCAGTCGATTCTGTCGGGCACGATGCCGGAGGAATCATGGCCGGTGAGAAACGTCACCGCATGATTGATCTCGCGATGGGTCACCGGAATGCCGGCATAGGCAAGCCCGCCGATACCGGCGGTGATCCCCGGCACAATGCGGAAAGGGATATTGTGCTCGACCAGCGTCAGCGCCTCCTCCCCGCCGCGCCCGAAGACGAAGGGATCGCCACCCTTCAGCCGCAGCACACGCTTGCCGGTGTGCGCCAGTTCCACCAGGCGCAACGAAATATCCCGCTGCTTGGCCGAGGGTTTGCCGCCGCGTTTGCCGGCATATTCGAGTTCTGCGCCGGGGTGCGCGAGCCTCAGACAGTCCTCATTGACCAACGCATCATGGACGATCACATCGGCCTCGGCGAGCCCCTTGGCGGCCAGGAGCGTCAGCAGACCCGGATCACCCGGACCGGCCCCGACGAGCCAGACGCTGCCCGGCTCCAACGCCGGCAAATGGGAGAAAGCGCTATTCGACATTTTGTTGATCTAGGCCCAGCGAGGGCCAAGGTCAACGCCGCCCGCGCCACCTCACTGGAAGTTGCTGAGATGACGATGACTCACTTTGCAAACAAGCTGATTCAATATCGCAAGAAAGCGACACAACAGTGTGGATATATTATAATATACCCCAACGAGACCGCCCGCTGCACCGACTGCTGACAAAGTCGTCCAACTCCTCTTCGTCATGGTCGGCCTTGCCCCGAGTATCTGTGGCGGCCGCAGCAGACCCTCGACACAAGACCGAGGGTGACGCCAAAAAAGCAAGTCGAAAGTTGGCGCCTGCTGCAATCAGCCTTCAAGGCCCTCAGCCACGAAGCAGCGTATCGCGGATCAGCTTTAGGACCTTTTCCGACTCGATCCCTGTGGTGACGATTTGGCTCGGCCGATCATCCCAATCGCCGGGCGGGAAGCGGCGGCCATCCGGCTTGACGATCGTCTGGCCGTCGGCAATGCCGCCGCAGACGACGCGCACCGCGCCCGATATCGACGAGAACAGTTCCGGCGCCACGACGTAGACTGCGGCGCAGCTGTCATGCACCATCATGCCGTCCTCGACCGCATGCTTGTAGAAGTCGATATAGGACTGCGAGAGTGCATCGAGCAGTTTCACGGCACCATCTCCCTCGGCCGCCATCCTGCCGAGATAGCTGCGGCTCATGGTGGTGATCGAGGTGACGTCGAGGCCGATGACTGCGACCTTCCACGGCGCTGTCATGACAATATCAGCGGCCTCGGGATCGCCGTGAATATTGGCCTCGGCGACCGGCGAGACATTGCCGGGAACATAGAAGTTGCCACCCATGATGACGACGTCCTTGACCAGGGTCGCAATCTCGGGATCCTCCTTCAGCGCCATCGCCAGATTGGTCATCCGTCCGACCGCGACCAGACACACCTCGCCAGGATTGGCACGCACAGTGTCGATGATGAAGCGGTGAGCCGGGCGCGGATCGAGCGGCAGGTCGATCGCTGCGGGCACCTCGATATCGCCGAGGCCGTTGTCGCCATGCACCATGGAGGGCCATTCCCGCTCGGCGCGCGAGGCATCGATGGTGACGCTGGCGCCTTTGGCGACCGGCGCGGGAATATTCCACTCACGCTTGAGGAAGAGCGCATTGCGCGTCGTCGTCTCCACCGATGCATTGCCAAAGACCGTGGTGATGCCGATCAGATCGATTTCGGGATGGCGATGCAGGAAGAGAAGCGCCATGGCGTCGTCAACGCCCGGGTCAGTGTCATAAATGACCTTGTGCATAATATATCCTCTAACTGTGAATCGCGAGCCTGCCGGTTGGCGCCGCGAATTGCCGCCACCATAGCGACCGTCAGGCTTTCTGCAACCCGCCTCGGGCGACTGCCGCCGTCGCCTGCGCCGACTTGATTTTGCCAAGCACCAGTTCGGCATCGTCGCCGATCGCAGCAAGCGCCGCCGATTCCGCAACACCATGGCAGCCGACGCGAGCAAAGACGACGGCCGATGGATTTCTGAGCCGCGGCGTTTCCCGCTCCAGTCGCGGAGCGTCGAAGAATAGAGCCGGCACGGCAAACTGCCTGGCGACTGCCAAGATTGCCGCCTCCTGCCGGCGGCTGTCGATGGAAGCAATGGCGGCGAGCTCATCCGCGCTGATCCCGACCGCCTCAAGCGCCGCGACGGCGAGCGCCAACACCTCCGCAGCCGGCGTCCCGCGCTCGCAGCCAAGACCGAGCACATGACGCCGTGACGGATTGAAAGATATGTCGCTCATGGAAGCAGCCGAATGTGCCGTTGCTGTGTCCTTGCAGCCATTGCAGCTTGGAGAGGGAAATGCAACAAGACCGGCTGAAAACCCTTCTGGAATAGCATCTTGCCTGACATTGCCCTCCATCTGCCTCTGCTGCTCTGCGCGGCTGCCTTCTTTGCCGGTTTCGTCGATGCAATTGCCGGCGGCGGCGGTCTCATCACCGTTCCCGCCATGTTGATCGCCGGCATCCCGCCGCTGCAGACGCTCGGAACCAACAAGGTGCAATCGATCTTCGGCGCAGCTTCCGCGACGCTCGCCTATGCCCGCAAGGGCCATGTGGAGCTTTCCGAACAGCTGCCGATGGCGCTGATGGCCCTCATGGGCGGGGCACTCGGCGCCGCTCTTGCCACGATCGTACCAGGCCAGTTGCTTCAAGCGATCATGCCTGTGCTGCTGCTGGCAATCGCGATCTTCTTTGCCGTCAAACCGAACCTCAACGATCTCGACAGACACCGCCTCATCACGCCCTTCGCCTTCGGCCTGACGCTGGTGCCGGCCATCGGCTTCTACGACGGCGTCTTCGGCCCCGGCACCGGCTCTTTCTTCATGCTCGCCTTCGTCACCCTCGCCGGCTTCGGCGTGCTGAAGGCGACGGCCCACACCAAACTTTTGAACTTCGGCTCGAATTTCGGTGCGCTGATCGTCTTCGCAAGCTTCGGCGCGATCCTCTGGAAGATCGGCCTGCTGATGGGCGTCTGCCAATTCCTCGGCGCACAAGTGGGCTCACGGCTTGCCATGCGCATCGGCGCAAAGCTGATCAAGCCGCTGCTCGTGATCGTCTGCGTCGCTTTGGCGGTTAAGCTGCTCGCCGATCCGGCAAATCCGCTGCGGGTCTGGCTCGGCCTCTAAAGCGCTCTCAGAACTCCACCCCCGGCTGTCCTTTGATGCCGGAGCGGAAGGGGTGTTTGACGAGTTCCATCTCCGTCACCAGATCGGCGATCTCGATCAGCTCTTCCTTGGCGTTGCGCCCTGTCAGCACGACATGCGTCATGGCGGGTTTCTCATTCTTCAGGAAGGCGACGACATCGTTGATGTCGAGATAATCGTAGCGCAGCGCGATGTTGACCTCGTCGAGCAGCACCATGCAATTGCGTTCGTCGCGGATCAGCTCCTTGGCCTTTTCCCAGGCCGCCGAGGCGGCGGCAATGTCGCGGGCCCGGTCCTGCGTTTCCCAGGTGAAGCCCTCGCCCATCGTGTGGAACTGGCAGAGATCGGAAAAATGCTTCTCGATCAGGTCGCGCTCGCCGGTCCACATCGCGCCCTTGATGAACTGCACGACGGCCGACGGCTTGCCGTGGGCGATGTGGCGGAAGATCATGCCGAAGGCGGCTGACGACTTGCCCTTGCCCTTGCCGGTATGGACGATGATCAAGCCCTTGCCGTCCGTCTTGGTCGCCATGATCTTGTCGCGCGCAGCCTTCTTCTTCGCCATCTTCTCGGCGTGGCGCGCATCATCCTTGGCCGCTTCGTTTTCCAGGATCTCGTCGCTCATCAGTGCACCTCATTCAGTTGCGTGGCTGCCAGGTCGAACCGGGCCGAATTGCTGCGCGGCGTCCAGAGCCCGCGATCGATCGCTTCGCGCAGCCGCTCTCGCATCTCGTCGAATGCCGCCGGGTTCTTCTCGATCATGAAGCCACGTACGCCTGGATCGGCGACGAAGGCCCGAAAGACCGCCTCGAAATGATGCGCGCCGACCGCGCCCGTCGTCGCCGCGAAGGCGAAGAGATAATCGACGGTGGCGGCGATCTCGGCCGCTCCCTTGTAGCCATGGCGCATGACGCCCGTTATCCATTTCGGATTGACCACGCGCCCGCGCACGACGCGGCCGATTTCCTCTTCGAGCGCGCGGATCACCGGTCGTTCGGGCCTGGAATGATCGTTATGATAGATTGCGGGGCGTTTACCGGCGAGTTCCTCGGCCGCCGCCGCCATGCCGCCTTCGAACTGATAGTAGTCGTCACTGTCGAGCAGGTCATGCTCGCGATTGTCCTGGTTCTGAATGACGGCTTGCACAGAGCGCAACCGCTCCTCGAAAAGGCCGCGTTCGGCCCTGCCTTCCTCGCCGGCGCCATAGGCATAACTTCCCCACACGAGATAGGCCTCGGCAAGATCGGCACGCCGCTCCCAGCCCTTTTCATCGATCAGTGCCTGCAATCCCGCGCCATAGGCGCCCGGTTTCGAGCCGAAGATGCGATAGCCCGCCCGCTTCGCCGCCGTCTTCTCATCGAGCCCAGCCGCAGCGAGCCGCGCGGTCTCGCCGCGCATTCGCCCGGCAATCGGATTATCCGCCGCGTCCTCTTCGAGCGCGCCGACAGCGCGGATCGCCTTGTCGAACAGCGCGATCTGCTCGGGGAAGGCGTCGCGGAAGAAACCGGATATGCGCAGCGTCACGTCAACCCGCGGTCGCCGCAGCAGAGCCGGCGGAATGATTTCGTAGCCGGTGACGCGCCGTGAGGCCATGTCCCAGACCGGCTTGACGCCGATCAGCGCTAAGGCCTGAGCAATATCATCGCCGCCGGTGCGCATGTTGGACGTGCCCCAGGCTGTCAGCCCGAAGGAGACAGGCCATTCGCCGTGATCCTGCACGTATCGGCGGATCAGCAGTTCCGCGGATTTCTTGCCGAGTTCGTAAGCAGCCGGTGTCGGCACCGCCCGGCTGTCGACAGAGTAGAAATTCCGCCCGGTTGGCAAAACATCCGGCCGTCCGCGCGTCGGCGCACCGGATGGGCCGGGCGGCACGAAACGGCCGTCGAGGCCCCGGAGCAGGCTGGCGATCTCGGCCGGACCACAGGCAAGGATGGATGGCTTGAGACGCGCTTCGATTTCGTCCAGCACGGCTCTGGTTTGGACCCAGAGGGTTGGGCACGCCATTTCACCGGAAACGAGCTTGGCGGCGAGCAGTTCAATGCGCTCGACGGTGTCACCGTTACTGCGCCAGGGGGCGTCGAGGATATCTGCGAGGACAGCCGGACGCGGGCCAGCCCAAAGAGCCGCCATATCGCAATCGAGTGGGTCGAACGGACGCTGAAGCGCGCGACTCCCCTTCTCCCCGGCGGGGAGAAGGTGGCCCGAAGGGTCGGATGAGGGGACCGCAGACTCCGCCTCGCTTGCGCTCAGCCGCTCGCTCCTACCGTCGCTCGCCCCCTCATCTGTCCTGACGGACATCTTCTCCCCGCTGGGGAGAAGGGGGAAACTCAACCCAGCATCCCCCGCAATCGCCCGCTGCAAACTCGCATCGCCACCCTCTCCCAGCCCGCGCGGTACCCGCGCCAGCGCTACGGTGAGATCCGTCAGCAACCGCCCCTCCGGCGACACGCCGAAGACATGCAGCCCATCACGGATCTGCATCTCCTTCAGATCGCAAAGATAGGCGTCGAGCTTCTTAAGCGCCTCACCTTCGCTCTCGCCTTTCGCAATCCCCGCATCCCGATCCAGCCCGATATCGGTGACGAGATCGAGGATCTGGCGGCTGAGCAGCCGAATGCGGCGGGGATCGCCGCCCGAAGCTTCGTAATATTCATCGACCAGCGCCTCCAGATCCTTGAGCGGCCCATAGCTCTCGGCCCGCGTCAAAGGCGGCGTCAGGTGATCGATGACGACTGCGGCGGTGCGGCGCTTGGCCTGGGTGCCCTCGCCCGGATCATTGACGATAAAGGGATAAAGATGCGGCAGCGGTCCAAGGATCGCTTCCGGGTAGCACGTCTCCGACAGCGCCAGCGCCTTACCCGGCAGCCATTCAAGATTGCCATGCTTGCCCATGTGAATGACGGCATCGACGCCATATTCGCGCCGCAGGAAAGCATAGAACGCGATATAGCCATGCGGCGGTACGAGATCCGGCGAATGGTAGCTGTCCTTTGGATCGATATTGTAGCCGCGCGCCGGCTGGATGCCGATCAGGACACCGCCGAAGCGGGCGAAAGGCAGGGCGAAGACGCCATCGCGAAAATAGGGATCGTTCTCTGGCTCGCCCCAGCGGGCCGTCACCTCCTCTTGAATCTTTTTGGGAAGCGATTCCAGGAAATCTTTGTAGCGACTGAGCGAAAGGGCCTCGCGGATAAGCCGGCCGTCATGTCCCGAATTGGTCGGCCCCTCCATCAGATGCTGGATCAGCGCGTCACCATCGGCCGGAAGATCGGCGACTGGATAACCCGCGGCCGCCATTGCCCGAAGCACCTCGATGCTGCCGGCCGGCGTGTCGAGCCCGACGCCGTTGCCGAGCCGGCCGTCGCGGTTTGGATAATTGGCCATCACGAGAGCGATGCGCCTCCTATTGGCTGGCGTCCCGCGCAGCCGCGCCCAGTTGGCGGCCAGTTCCGCCGTGTAGCGCACCCGACCGGCATCGGGCATGCTGGCGACGATGTTCGCCTCGACAACAGCGTCGTAACGCGCCGCCGTCTTGAAGGACACCGCCCGCGCCAATATTCGCCCATCGACTTCAGGCAGCGCCACATTCATGCCGAGGTCGCGCGCCGACAGACCCTGCGACGAAGCCACCCAGGCCTCCCTCGACGAAGCCGACAGGATTGCCTGCAGCACGATGGCGCCATCCGCCTCCAGCACCGTCGGTTGCCGGTCCGCGCCCGGTGCGGAGACCGCAAAGCCCGTTGTGTTGATGACGACATCCGGTTTCAACGCCGAAAACACGCTCTCGAGAACGCCTGTCGAAACGGGATCCTTTAGGCTGTAGGCAAAGACCGGCAGCGGCCGCAGGCCAAGCGCGGCCAGGGCCTCGATCAGCGCCTCGACCGGCCCGGTCTCGCCGCTCTGGACCAGGGCACGGTAGAAGCTGATGGCGACGATGGGGGACGTGGGTTCGAATTCCACCTCTTCTGTCGAGCTTGGTGTCCCACGCTTGACGGACGACGTTGGCGCGACATGCGAACCGACGACCCGCCGCCACTCCTCGACCCCGATCGCCCCTCGCCCCGGCCACCAGATGCCCGCCTTCATCAGCGGCACTGCCGGCGCCGGCTTCTCCGCCCCTGACAGCATCGCCGAAGCATAGGCGAGAAAATCCCGCGCATTGGTGTCGCCGCCTTCGATCAGGTAGGCCCACAGCCCGTTGAGATCGTCGAGGTCAACATTGGAGAAAGGAACCAGCCCGGCATCCGGCTTGGCATCGCCAGGCAATACCGCAATTTTCACGCCATTGCGGGCAGCAACGGCGTGCAGCGCCTCCAGCGCATAATGGAAATAGCTGGCGCCGCCGAGCGCACGCACGACGATCAACTTGGCGTGCCGGGCCGTTCGCTCGACATAGGTATCGACCGACATTGGATGCTTGAGGCTCATCAGATTCGCGAGCCTCAGCGAATGCGGCATCCCTTCACACTCGTGATAGGCGGCAGCAATCGCGGCGAGTTCGGTGTCGGCAGCCGAAAGAAACAGGATATCGCCGGGCGACTGGCCGAGGTCGATCGCCTCCTCGCCGTCGCTGATCGTTCCCTTCTGGGCAAGAAGCAGATGCATCGATTATCCTTGAACGAGCGCTTCGATCGCCTTGCGTACCGCGTCCTCGTTCATTTCATGCAAGCCGATGACGACGAGGCGCGTGCGGCGCGCCTCGCCCGCTGCCCAGGCGCGGTCGAAATACTGGTCGATGCGGCTGCCGACGGCCTGCAGTTGCAGGCGCATGGGCTTGCCCAAGACGTCGATGAAGCCTTTGAGGCGCAGCACATCATGCTCGGCGATGATGCCCTTCAGCTTCTCGACAAAGCCCGTCGGATCGGAAACAGCGCCGAGTTCGACAACGAAGCTTTCGAATTCGTCGTGGTCGTGTGGCGCCCCCTCCTCGTGCTCCAGCTCGTGATGGGACTTGCGGTTGGCGATATCGTCTTCCGTGCCGATGCCGAGGCCGAGCAGCACGCCTGCCGGCACCTCGCCATTCCTGGCTTCGATCATGACCGGCTTGCGGGCAATGCGGGAGGCGACTTCGCTCTTCACGCGGTCAAGGCCATCGCCATCGATCAGGTCGGTCTTGTTGAGCACGATGAGATCGGCGCATGTGAGCTGGTCTTCGAACAGCTCCTCGATCGGGCTCTCATGATCGAGCGAGTCGTCCTCGCTGCGCGCCGCCTCGACTGCATCATGGTCGTCGGCGAAACGGCCGGCGGCAACGGCCGCACTGTCGACGACCGTAATGACGCCGTCGACGGTCACCTGGGTGCGAATATCGGGCCACTTGAAGGCGGCGACCAGCGGCTGCGGCAGGGCGAGGCCGGAGGTTTCGATGACGATATGGTCGGGCCGCTGTTCGCGCTCCAGGAGCTTCGTCATCGTTGGAATGAAATCGTCGGCGACGGTGCAGCAGATGCAGCCATTGGTGAGCTCGATAATGTCGTCCTCGCTGCAATTCTCCGCGCCGCAGCCCTTCAGGACCTCGCCATCGACACCGAGATCGCCGAACTCGTTGATGATAAGCGCAATCTTTTTGCCGCCGGCATTGGTGAGCAGGTTGCGGATCATCGTCGTCTTGCCGGCGCCGAGGAAGCCGGTGATGACGGTTGCGGGGATTTTCTGCTGGTTCATGGAACTTCAACCCTTCATTTTCAGCGGCAGACCGGCCGCGATGAAATAGACCTCGTCGGCCTTCGCCGCGATTATTTGGTGCAGCCGTCCGGCATGATCGCGAAAATCGCGCGCCATGCGATTGTCAGGCACGATCCCGAGACCAACCTCGTTGGAAACGAAGACGAGTTGCGCCTTGGCGCCGGGGAGGAAATCGGCGAGCGCGGCAAATTCCACAGCCATCTCGCGCTCCGCCATCATCAGGTTGGTCACCCAGAGCGTCAGGCAATCGACAAGCACAATGCGTCCCTCGCCATCGATGGCGGCAAGCACGCCGAAAAGATCGAGCGGCTCCTCATGCGTCATCCAGGAAGGGCCGCGATCGGTCCTGTGCTGGGCAATACGCGTCTGCATCTCCTCGTCCCAGGCACGGCCGGTGGCGAGATAGTGGCGCTCGAGGCCGCTTGCCCTAACGAGATTTTCGGCGAAACGGGATTTGCCGGAGCGTGCCCCGCCGAGGATGAGCGTGGTGGTCATGCCCGAATATTCCTCTGAGGAGGCGTGCCGCTGCAGCTTGTTCTAGTTTTAACTCTATGAGCCACGGTAGCCAAAACTTTGCTTGAGAAAGCATAATTAATCACGGCGCGGACGCGCCGTGGCCGGGTTCCTGTGACAAGCACAGGAATGAGGGAGGAAAGGAAGGCGCGTAATACGCAGACATAACCTGAAGGCGACGAACCGGCACCTCTCATACGCACCACCAGAGGCGGCGTTGAATTCGTTCTTTCAGCCAAAACAACCTCCGTGCTGGCAGCGGGTCTCTTGCCCAGGTTTGGGCTGTTCGCCCGGCACGGAAGGCAGGTCTCCTGGCTCGCGGTTATCGGCGGCGATCGGGGGCGAACCGGAAGCCCGGTCGCCCCTGATCGTGCCAGCGGATCTGCCTCGCCTTCCCGGCTGCCTCGGTGAAAAGGTGGACGATTCGTAGAGATAGAGGCGTCCGACCCCGGTTGATCACCATGCATTTCCAGTGGCTTTTCCGGCATGTCGCCCATCCCGCCCGCCTGCACGATTGCGGTTAGGCCGGAAGGTTCGATGCCGGATGGAAGACCCTGACCGCTCTACAGTCGCGGGGTCGGCTGCGATGAAGGCGCCCGATGTGGGTCCGCCCCGTCACATTCCCTTTTCATCCGGAAGGCGAAATGCCGATCCGGAACCATCCGTTATTCCTCAGATGGTTAGGCAAGCTGGCGGGTGAAGTCAACCGACCTTCGCCACCACCTTCCCGCTGGACTGCGCGAAAGGCCGGCCAAGACCACTGACCCTACCGGAAATATCGTCTTTTATCAGCGGCTTACGTCATGAATATTCGACGTGTCCGTCGGCCTTTCGCCGCAATTGCGTTGCAAGGCGACTGCACCTCCGCCCTTGACCCGGCCTCTCCTCGCCTAGTTGTCTAGCCATGCTTATGAAATTGGATCGGCGCCGCCTGCGCGCGCTGCGTGTTTTCTTCGATCCGGGGCGACTGCGCGCCCTGACGCGCCGCAGCGAAGTCGGCCTCTCGCTGGCCGGTGCCATCGTCGGCATCGCCTCGGGGCTTGCCGTGACCGGCATGAGCTATGTCTCCAACCAGCTGCACCAGCTTGTTTTCGGCATCGCCGACAGCGAAAGGCTGAGCGCGTCGGTAATCCATGACAAGATGCTGCTGCTCACCGCCCCCGTCATCGGCGGCGCCCTGCTCGGCCTGCTGTTCCTGGTGCTCGCCAAACGGCGCAAGAAACCCATGGTCGACCCGATCGAGGCGAATGCTCTGCATGGCGGCCGCCTCTCCCTGACCGATAGCATCATCGTTGCCGTACAGAACCTGATCTCCAACGGCTTCGGCGCCTCCGTCGGCCTGGAGGCCGGCTATACCCAGCTCGCCGCCGGCATTGCCTCCAAATTCGGCCTGAAGCTGCAGCTGCGCCGCTCGGACCTGCGCATCCTCGTCGGTTGCGGCGCGGCCGGCGCCATTGCCGCCGCCTTCAACGCGCCGCTGACGGGCGCCTTCTACGCCTTCGAGCTGATCATCGGCACCTACACCATCGTATCGCTAACCCCGGTAGTGGTCTCCGCCCTCGTTTCGACCCTCATCGCAAGGTTGCTTGCCGAGGGCGATTTCACCATCGATATCGGCAGCTTCGGCTCGGTCGTGCCGGCCGATTATATCCCGGCGCTGCTGCTCGGCGTCTTCTGCGCCGGCGTTGGCATTCTCCTCATGCAGGGCGTGGCCTTCATCGAGGAGGTGGCGCGCAAAAGCTCGATCGCTCCGCCCTTTCGGCCGGCGCTCGGCGGCATCATCGTCGGGCTTCTCGCGATGATCTCGCCGCAGGTGCTTTCGGCCGGCCACGGGGCGCTGCATCTCAACTTGTCCCGCGACGTGGCGATCCCGGCGCTGATCGGTCTCTTTCTCCTGAAATCGCTGGCTTCGGCAATCTCGATCGGTTCTGGCTTCAGGGGTGGTCTGTTCTTCGCCTCGCTGTTCATGGGCGCCCTGCTGGGCAAGCTCTTTGCTTATTGCGGCCCCTATTTTGCTGATGCGACATTAACGCCGGTCATTTATGCTGTGGTCGGGATGAGTTCCCTGGCGGTCGCCGTCATTGGCGGGCCGCTGACGATGACCTTTCTGGCGCTCGAAATCACCGGCGATTTCCCGATCACGGCACTTGTTCTTGCGGCCGTCATCACCTCCTCGCTCGTCGTGCGCTCGACCTTCGGCTACTCCTTCGCCACATGGCGTTTCCATCTGCGCGGCGAGAGCATCCGCAGCGCCCACGACGTCGGCTGGATCCGCAATCTCACCGTGAACAAGCTGATGCGCGCCGACGTGAAGACGGCAAGAGCCGATATCTCGCTGGAAGACTTCAAGAGGGCCTTCCCGATCGGCTCGACCCAGCGCGTCATTCTCGTCGACGAGAACGACAAATATGCTGGCCTCGTACTGGTCCCGGAGATCTACGCTAACCCGACCGACGCTCAGGACGAGGGCCAGACGCTTGCCGATTTCATCCGCTATCGCAATGATTTCCTGCAGCCGCAGATGAATGCCAAACAGGCGGCGGCGATCTTCGACAAGAACGAAAGCGAAGCGCTCGCCGTCGTCAACAATCTGATCGAGCGCAAGGTCGTGGGACAGCTCAGCGAAAGCCACACGCTGCGCCGCTACAGCGAAGAACTCGACCGGCGCCGCCGCGAGGTGTCGGGCGAGATCTGAGCGAGCCTAAGAAGCGGCGCCGGCAAGCCTGTAAACGTCGGCTCTCTTCGAGACGCCGCGCAGCTCGAAAGCGCCGAGATAGTCGCAGGGCACAGCGCAGGTCGCTGCGAAGCTTTCCGACAGCAGCAGGGGCTGCTCAAGCGTTCCGCACAGCTTCTCGAGCCGCGACGCCTCGTTGACCGCCCTGCCGATCACGGTGAAGTCCAGCCGGCCTTGGGCGCCGACATTTCCGTAGAAAACCTCGCCGAGATGCAAGACGACATCAATCCCGATATCGGGGCCACCATAAAACGTCCGTTCGCGATTGAGCTCCTCGTTTGCCCTCAACAGGTTCTGTGCCGAAGCCAATGCGGCCTTGCAAGACATTTGCGGATCTTCGGCGTCCGTCGGAAAGATCGCCAGCACGCTATCGCCCATGAACTTGAGGATCTCGCCGGAATTTTCCTCGACGTGCCGGTCGATCAGCTCGAAGTGCTCGTTGAGAAAGCCAACGATCTCCCCCGGCTGATAGGCCTCGGTCAGCGCCGTGAAGTTGCGGAGGTCGGCAAGCAGGATGGCGGCGTCGATGGAGCCGCCCATTCCCCTGCGGGTTTCACCGGCAAGGATGCGCGCGCTCGTCCTGGCGCCGGTATAGACGGCGAGGATATCGGTCGCGGTCTTGGAAACCGCGACACGGTAAGCGGCAAGCCCCAGCGCTGGGAACAGTTCATCGATGATCGCCAGCTGATCATCTGAAAATCCGCCCCGAGCGTCACTCGTCAGAGAGAAACCGAGCCCGCGCAGCGCGACTTCCTTCGGGAACTCGAAAAGATTGACCACATGGTCCGTGCCGCCGGCAAGCGCAAATTGGTGGAGCTCGCCATAGTGGAGACCCTCGCCTTTCGCCAGGTTCCACCGCCCCGTCTTCTCACCGCGGTTCAGAAGAAAGAATATCGGCGTCTTCTCGAAGTTGCGCTCGGTCTCGCTGCCGTGCTCCGCATTCTCGAGAACGGTCTCACCGCCCCGCATGAAATTGGCCGCGATGCCGCGATACATAGGATGTAGGGACGGCATGCGGATGCTTGCCCGCCAGATCGGAAACCCGTCCGCGATCAGCCGTTCACACAGGCCGGCGACGAGATCGCCGATATGCTCGCTGGTGATTCCCTGCTCTATAACCCACTGAATATGATCTTTAATTTTGAAAACCTCCGCATGAGGTGGGGAACCAGGAATTGCGTCACCATCGAGGCCGGCGCCGGGAACAACAGGACAGGCGCCGAAAGGTCTATCGCACACACGACTTTTTAGCCTGCTTCGCATTACGATACTACTCCCGCGAGAATGATGTGATAGAGAATTGGATACACAGTATAGGTATGTGCCTGTGGCCCCCTCATCTGCTTGCCGGCATCTTCTCCCCGCGGGGGAGAAGGGTCTCGTGGCAGCGCCTCACTCCAATTTGAGACCATTACTGTAGGAAAACGATGGTCGGCGACTTGCTCCCTCTTCTCCCCAGCGGGAAGAGGTGGCCCGAAGGGTCGGATGAGGGAGCCACAAGGCACACTCTTCACTACCCTTGCGCTCAGCAAATTCTCCCGACCTCCAGCAACTCACCCAACCACCGCGCATCCAGGCAGCGCTCCAGTTCCCCTGCAACCTCGTCAAGCGCCCGCTCCACGCTCTCACGGTAGTTCCCCTGTCCGCCAGAAAGCCCGAAGCTCTCCAGCAGCCGGGCGCGGTAAGCGTCACTGCCGAACAGCCCGTGCAGATAGGTGCCCATGATCCGGCCGTCCGCCGAAACCGCTCCATCAGGGGCGCCGTCGATGATCGCGGAAGGCCTGACACAATCCGGGCCACGGGTGATGCCGAGATGGATCTGGTAGCCGGCAAGCGGCGCGTCATATTCGGTCGAGCGGGCATGGCTGTTGCGCACGGTCTTCTCCGGCGCCATCTCGGTCTCGACGTCGAGCAGCGCCAACCCCGGCGTCTCGCTCGTGCCGCCCTCGATGCCGCGCGGGTCATGCACCATACGACCGAGCATCTGGTAGCCACCGCAAATGCCGATCACCCGCCCGCCGCGCCGGACATGCGCCGCAAGATCGCGGTCCCAGCCTTGAACTCTGAAATCGGCGAGGTCTGCTATCGTCGATTTCGACCCTGGAAGAATGACGAGACCGGCATCGGCAGGCAACCGTTCGCCCCCTCGGACGAAGACCAGCTCGACATCCGCCTCCGCCCTCAGCGGATCGAGATCGTCGAAATTGGCAATGCGCGGCAGCATCGGCACGGCGATCTTCAGCGCCCCGGCCCCGCTCCTCGCAAGCCGTTCGAGCACGACCGAATCTTCGGCCGGCAGGCGCGTGGCAGCCTGCAGCCACGGCACGACGCCGAAGCAGGGCCAGCCGGTGAAGCCTTCGATCGCGCGAATCCCGTCATCGAAGAGCGAGACGTCGCCTCGGAACTTGTTGATGAGATAACCTGCGATCATCGCTCGATCGCCCTCATCGAGAATCGCCTGCGTGCCGACCAGCGAGGCGATGACGCCGCCGCGATTAATATCGCCGACGAGCACGACGGGCACGCCCGCCTTGGTCGCAAACCCCATATTGGCGATATCGCCGGTCCTAAGATTGATTTCCGCCGGCGAGCCGGCACCCTCGACGACGACGAGGTCGGCGCCGGCAGACACATTTTCGAAGCTTTCGAGCACGGCGCCGAGCAGTTGCGGCTTCAGCCGCTGGTAATCCCGCCCCTTCGCCTGCCCGAACACCCTGCCCTGCACGATGATCTGGCTGCCGTTTTCCGATTGCGGCTTGAGCAGCACCGGGTTCATGTGCACCGAAGAGGGCGTGCGTGCAGCCATCGACTGCAGCCACTGCGCCCGGCCGATCTCACCGCCGTCATCGGCGACCGCCGCGTTGTTCGACATATTCTGCGGCTTGAACGGCCGCACGGTGAGCCCGGCATTGGCCGCAAGCCGGCAGAGACCCGCCACCAGCACCGTCTTGCCGACATCCGAGCCGGTTCCCTGCAGCATGATCGCTCTTGCCATGGCGGCCGCCTTTCCCTGGGGCATCGCGCTTCCGAAAATCGGTTCAGATTTTCAGGCCGATGCACGAGCCCGAGGCCTACAATGGCCGCCGATCCCGGGTCAAGACTTCGACTATTCTCGCAAAAGCGCGAAAACCGCGCATGGCCTTGGCTCTGCGCGGTTTGCCGAAAACTCAGGCGTCTTCGCCCCTACACGGCGAAGCTCGCTTTCTCCGGTACGCACTACCTGAACCGGAGAAGCAGCGGTCGTTGCCGCCACGCCCCAACTGATAACGGCACATTCTTACCGGAGAGTTATTGAAGGCTTACGCAAAAGTTAATTTTGACTTTTTTTGATCTGCTCGGCGGTTTCCATCACCGTTGAGCCGGCGTTCGCAGACAGCGTCTCTCTTCGATCCGAGGAAATTTCAGCAGCGAACTATATTATTCGAATTCAATAATTTAGTACCGTAACCACGAGCAGAAGACGGTTGATTTCTGCGAACGAACGCGTAGGCTTCGACAAAATACGCCATTGAAATATGGTCTGCGACGCGTTGCCGGAGCCGGTCGGACGGCGCCCGTGAATGGGAAACGCCTGTTGCGGCATCGCCGCCTGGATAATCCCGGCAGCACGTTGCCCAAGAACAATTCGGGGAAGACGATGAAGACGCTTTTGATTTCGGCCGTCTTTGCCGCGGCTCTTTTTAGCGCGACCGCGCCGGCCGAAGCCGCCGAGTGCGGCAACGTTTCGATCGCCGAAATGAAATGGGCCTCGGCCGGCATTGCCGCAAACTTCGACAAGATCATCCTGGAAAAGGGCTACGGCTGCTCCGTCACCATCGTCGACGGCGACACCCTTCCGACCTTCACCTCGATGAACGAAAAAGGCACCCCCGATATCGCTTCGGAATACTGGATCAATTCCGTCAGGGCCCTGCTCGATCAGGCCGTCAACACCGGTCGGCTGGTGCAGGGCGCCGAGATACTCGCCGATGGCGCGGTCGAGGGCTGGTTTATCCCGAAATTCATTGCCGACGCCAATCCCGATATTCGCTCGGTCGAGGACGCGCTGAAGCACCCCGAGCTTTTCCCTGCCGAGGACGATCCGTCGAAAGGCGCGGTTTACAACTGTCCCGCCGACTGGAGTTGCCAGATATCGACCACCAACCTCTTCAAGGCCCTTGCCGCCGACAAGAAAGGCTTCGAACTTGTCGAAACCGGCAGTCCTCAGCGGCTCGACGCCTCGATCGCTCGGGCTTTCGACAAGAAGATCGGCTGGCTCGGTTATTACTGGGCGCCGACCGCCATCCTCGGCAAATACGACATGACGCGGCTGAGCTTCGGCGTCAGTCACAACAAGGCCGAATGGGACCGCTGCACCGCGGTTGCCGGCTGTATCAGGCCTGAGCTCAATTCCTATCCGGTCTCGCGCGCCTTCACGCTGATGACTAGGTCTTTCGCCAGCCGCGCCGGACCTGTCACGACCTATCTCAAGACCCGCAAATGGGACAATGAGACGATCAACCAAGTGCTCGCCTGGCAGGATGAAAATCGCGAAAGCAACGAGGATGCCGCGATCTATTTCCTGCGCAATTACGAGAACCTGTGGATGAAATGGGTGCCGGCCGATGTAGCCGAAAAAGTCAAAGCGAGCCTATAACGGCAGATGGCGCCAACGACCGGACGATTCGAATGACAGGCAACCTTCCCTTTCCCGACCGCGATACCGTTGCGGAAAAGCTCGCCGCGCTGTCGGAAGCCGGTAAATCATATCTGGCCCTGCTCATGGAAAATGCCGCCCAGGACGACAACCTGCTCGACGGCCTGCGACGCCATCTCGACCTTGCCGCGAAGTCGCATTTCCTGAACTCGCTGAAGCTTGAAAATCTCGGATTGTGGCTCGGGACCAAGGCGCCGCATCGCCTGCAGATTCGGCTGATGGAAACCGCTCGCTCAAGCCAGCATCCCGCCTACCAAGCCTTCCGGACCGGTCTTAGCCGATCCGGCGGCCTCGAAAAGGCATATCCTCCGGCGCCTTGATCCGGCCTCGGATGGCCTTTCAGTCCGGCAAAGCTGCCGGCCGATTACTTCCTCGCAGCCCGGTCGACCGAGCGGCCTGCATCCTGGGTGGCGTTGACGGCGTTCGCCGTATCTTTTCCCATACCGCGGATCGTATTGCCGCAGGAGGAAAGAGCAAGAAGAACCATGAAGGCTGCGGCAATTTTGGCCGTTGTCGTCATTTCGAATATCCTTGTTTGAAATCAACCCCGAACGGCACTCATGCCATCCGCGCCCCTAACGCACAAGTGGCGAAAAAGTTCACGGTTGAAAGACATCCTCAGGCGGCGACAGCCTTCGCTCTCTCGGCAAACGCGCTCCGGATGCTGTCGGCCACCGTCTCGATCGGTCCCGACATCTGCGAGGCGGTCAGCAGCCGGATATCGAAGGAGCCGAGCTCCGGCAGCCCTTCCTGCAGGCCGAGGATCGACATGTCCTCGCTGACATAGGAGAGCGGCAGCGGCGCGATGGCGAGATCGGAAAGCACGGCGGCGCGCTGCGCCATCGTGTGACCGCTGAGATAGGCGACGCGATAAGGCCGCTTGTTGCGTTCGAGCTGGGCAAGTGCCTCCTGCCGCCAGATGCAGCCATCCTCCCAGATCGAAATCGGCAGCGGATCGCGCCGATGCGCCGAGCCGCACCTTGCGCCGGCCCAGACCAGCCGCTCGCGAAACACCACTTCGCCACCGGTCGGAAACGGCCGAGTCGCGCAGTTGATCAGCGCCAGGTCGAGCCTCTGCTCTTCCATGCGCTTCTTCAGTCCGACGCTCATGTCGATCGTCACATCGACCATGATGCCGGGATAGCTCTCGGCGAAGCTCTTTAGGATTCTGGGCAGCAGCCGCTCGCCGATATCCTCCGGCGCGCCGAGCCGGACGACCCCGGTCAGTTCCGGCATGATGAAGCGCGACACCGCCTCGTTCGACAGCGCCAGGATGTTGCGGGCGTAAGAGAGCAGCATTTCGCCATGGCGCGTCAGCGACACCGAGCGGGCATCGCGTAAAAACAGCGTCGCTCCGAGCTGCTCCTCGAGCTTCTTGATCTGCATGGAGACCGCCGACGGCGTCCGGAAGACCGCTTCGGCGGCGGTGGAAAAATTGCCCGTCTCGGCGATGGCGACGAAGGTGCGCAACACATCGTTGTCAAGCAAAGGAATGGGACGGCGAAAGGGAAGGCTCATCGTCGCATCTTTCAATTTTTCTGATCTTTAACCGCATATCATTTTGTTTGATTGAATGTCAATCGCTCCCCATAGTCTACGCATCGGAACTGATGCAGCAAAGGAGGCTAGACATGGCGCAATCAAGCACCTGGAATATCCTACAGGCCGTTTCCGCATTCAAGACGCGCCGGCGTAGGGATGCGAATCACGAACATGCGCTCCGGGAATTGAAGCGATTTCCGTCGCACCTCTTGGCCGACTGCCAGCGTGAAATGGAGTCGCCGCTCCTTAACGTCGCTGCCCGACCAAAGCGGGGTCTGAGACTCGTGGAAACGCGCGCATAATGCGGATCTCTGGCTCGGTTCCGACAGGCGCCGGGCCGATCGCCTCACACGGCGATCGACTCACATCCCGCCTATCAGCTTGAAGGCGATAATCCACATCGTCGCAGCGACGAGCGTCTCGAGCATCCGCCAGGATGCCGGCTTGGAAAAGATCGGCCGCAGCCACGTCGCGCCATATCCGAGCGCAAAGAAAAATAGGAAGGAGCCGGTTACGGCGCCTGCGGCAAAGGAAGCCTGCTGCCCCGGATAGCGCGTCGATATCGTGCCGAGCAGCACGACCGTGTCGAGATAGACATGCGGATTAAGCCAGGTCAGCGCGAGACAAGTCGCAAGCGTCCGGGAAAAGCTTGCCGTGTCGGCTTCCGTAACTGTGAGCACAGCGGACGACCGTAAGGCGGAATAGAAGCTCTTGGCTCCGTACCAGGCCAGAAACGCGGCTCCCCCGTAGCGCATGACCGGATCGAGCCAAGGCAGCAATCGGGCGATCTGCCGGAGGCTGGTCACGCCGAGCATGATCAGCGCCGCGTCGGACAAGGCGCAGGTAAGGCAGACGGCGAAGATATGTTCACTACGCAGGCCCTGTCGAAGAATGAAGGCGTTCTGCGCGCCGATCGCGACGATCAAGCTGAGGCCCATCATTAGACCCGTGATATAAATTGAAAAATTCATCGTTTCGCCAACCGCTCTCAGCTTCGACAGAGTTGCGGTATCGCGTGAAGTTGGCTTAGTCTAATTAATCCCTCTTACCTTAGTTAAGCGAAACTAATCCATGCTCGACTATCCCGCTCTTCGCGCCGTTGCAACCGTCGTCCAGACCGGCAGCTTCGAAAGGGCGGCGACCGTGTTGAATGTGACGCCGTCGGCGGTGTCGCAGCGGGTGAAGCAGCTCGAAGAACGCCTCGGAGTCATCCTGATCGCCAGGGGCACCCCCTGTACGGCGACCGAAAAAGGGGAATGGCTCTGTCGTCACGTGGAGAATGTCGGCATGCTGGAGGTTGAGCTTTTCGGGGAGCTGCCGGCTCTCGTCGATCCCGACGAGCCACGCCAAAGGGTCACGCTACAGATCGCGACTAACGCCGACAGCCTCGGAACATGGTTTGTGGAGGCCATGTCGAATTTCTCCAAGACCTCGTCCTATCTGTTGAATGTCGCCGTCGACGATCAGGATCACACCGCCGAATGGCTGCAGCGGGGACGGGTGATCGCAGCCGTCACCAGTCTGGAGAAGCCGATCCGGGGATGCCGGCGCTTCGCCCTTGGAACTCTCCGTTACAACGCCACCGCGACACCCGATTTTGTCGCCCGCCACTTCCCGGACGGCGTGACATCGGAGGCGATCCGCAACGCTCCGGCCCTGACCTTCAATCAAAAGGACAGGCTTCAGAGCAGCTGGGTAAGGCAAACCTTCAGCCAAGATCTGGACTACCCCACACATTGGCTGCCCTCGCCGCAAAGCTTCGTCGAAGCCACTCTTTCCGGAATGGGATGGGGAATGAACCCGACCCAGCTCACCCGCGATCATCTCGCATCGGGGCGGCTCGTCGAACTTGTTGCCGACACGCCGCTGGACGTCCCACTCTACTGGCAGATAAACCGCCTCGCCGCCGACCGCCTGGCGGAGTTGACGCGCGAGGTCGTCGCCGTGGCGAAGCGTCGGCTTTAATGACCGTCAAGATACCTCTTCTCCAGGCTCCACCCCGGCAGAGGGATTTAGTCGGTCGGAACGATCACACGTAGGCCGTGCGGCTGCCGAACTCGCTGGTCCTTCGTACCGATCCGCTCGCTCTCGCCGGAGAATTCGGCGGCGTCTCCGAACTCCGCAAACTTTGCCGATCTTCTCTAGGAGATGGCGACAATCTCCAGCTCCTGGCCGCCTGTCTCCACCACATCGCCGACAGCCTTGCCCATCAGCAGCTGCGCCACCGGAGAGACGTAGGAAATCGATCCCGCCTTGGGATCTGCTTCGTCTTCTCCAACGAGCCGATAAGTCTGCACGCGTCCATCGTCGCGGCTGAAAGTGACCGTATTGCCAAAGGCAACCACGTCGGCTGACGTAGGGTTAGGCATCAGCTGGGCGGTGCGAAGTCTGGCCGATAAGTATCGGAGATCACGTACAGGATTGGCAGCCTGCCGCCGCCGCTCATTTACGTCTTCGATGGCGCTCGTCGCATCATAGGCCGCGCGCGCCTGCTGAAACTGCAATTCGAGAGCCCTCAATCCCGCTTCCGTGACGAGGTCGGGATGCGGCGAAATTGGCCGGTCCGGCAACAGGGTTTCCGAAGCGGTTTCGAAACTCTCTTCCTTGGTGAAGGCAACAGCCAATCGATGTCTCCGTTTTAGACGCAACGCACTCTTATGATTGGTGGGGGAATTGCCCCGCCGGAACCATACACCGATGACCGACAAACCGCCAATCTTGCCCTGTTGCAAACGTCAACGCTCCTGGCGTTCCGGGAACGTCCTGGCCGACATTGCGTTTATCTCAACCGATGCACTGTAGCCCAGGAGGAACGAATGCTCGGCCGGCAGCGAAAGAGCGGCAACACAGTCGGGATCGGGCCATGCCTTCATTCCTGACGGAAGCGATGCCGCTCACGCCAAGCTGGTGGGAGATCGCCTTACGGATCATATTAACGGTGATCGCAGGCGGACTGATTGGCCTCGATCGCGAGCGCGGCGGTCACGCGGCGGGCTTCAGGACTACGATCCTGGTGGCTCTTGCCGCCTGCCTGGCGATGATCCAGGCAAACCTCCTTCTATCGACGTACGGAAAAACCCTTAGTTATTTCACTCAGATGGACGTGCTGCGCTTTCCCCTCGGCGTGCTGACGGGCGTCGGCTTCATCGGCGGCGGCGCCATCCTGAGGCGTGGAGACACGATGACCGGCGTCACCACGGCCGCGACCATGTGGTTCATGACCGTCGTCGGTCTCTGTTTCGGCGGCGGCCAGATTCTGACCGGAACGGCAGCGACCGCGGTCGCCTTCATTATCTTGTCGCCGATGAAGCAGCTGGACATGTGGCTGCGTTGCGAACAGAAAGCAACACTCGTCATTCACAGCTCCGAAGCCGAGTTGCCGGAACTGTCGGAGGTGCTTGGACCGTTCGGTTGCGCTGCCCAATTCGTTTCTTTTGGGAAGACCAGCGAGGGCCGCCCTGGCGTCACGTTCGAGCTGCGATGGATGGCCAAAGACCGTGACGGCTCCGCCCGCGCGATTTTCGATGCACTTTCAGAGGCCTATGACGTCGCAGGATTTTCGATGCTTTCGACCACGACATAGGTCTCGCGGGGTCTTGAACGATCATCTGGAGACATGCTCGGGTTTGCCCTTGGTCTTGGTCGACGCGAATTCCTCGAGCTGTTTTTCACTCATGGATTTTTCCATCTGCTTCGAAGCGCCCCTGAGTTCCTTCTTCGGCGTCTCTCCGCGTTTGGCTGAAAGTGCGGCACCTGCCGCTTTCTGCTGGGCCTTGGATTTGGCTGGCATTTCGATCTCCTCTCGTCCGGACGAGGAATGAGGCCCCTTGCAGGAGGAGGCCGCAGTCTAAGCCGCTGCCTCTCACTCCTCAATTGATGGTGGCCCACTGGCTGCGGACGTCCCGGGCATTCTTCGACAGGTGAACATGGGCGTCGACGTGATCGACCCAATCGAGCGGAATCAGATGATGTTTGCCGTCCTCCGAGTCGGTTTTCGTCAACTTGATGCGGGTCGGACCGTCAAGCTCATCCACCGTTCCGACGTGAGTGCCGTCGGCAGCCCGCACTTCCATGTGTTCACGGATCTGATCTGCGGAAATCATCGTTTCCTCCTTGCATCATTGGCAGTTACCAAGCGGCAACGACGTGGGAGGGACATGGTTCCAAAGCTTTTTGCAGCACGCTCACCGACATGAGCACGGCTTTCTATGGGCGATCGACATTCGACTTAAGAGCGGCCTGATGCAGCCGGTTTGCTTCCCTCTGCCGGCGGCCACAGAGTCGTCGATAGGAGCAGCGCATCGATCAAGGCTGCCGCGACATAGGCAATACGGCTCGCCAGGGAGTTCGCGGCGCTGCCCGGCAGCGGAGATACCCTCATACCGAACAGGATAAGGAATATCCAGGACGCCCGCGAACACGCGAGCGTCCTTCGAGGGAGCGGCAGCGCGCCCTCCGACGAGCAGGGCGACGACCAGCAGAAGTAGGAAAATGGAGAGAAGGCTTAGGCGCAGCGATAGCGCGGCATATGCAACGGGGCCAGCACGCCGCTGAAGAGATTGACGAACACCAGTCCGATCGCCGCCAGTTGGCTGTGGCTCGGCATGTCCGCTCCGTTGGGGTTATCGGGAATGAGGGGCAAGGCCCGAACGCTCAGCGCCGTGCTATGCCGTTGTGCATCTCTTTAAGAAGATTAGGCGCCGTTCGTCGCTAAGACCTATGACAAGTTCATAAATCCGTGACGCTGGCCTCGCCGCCGACACGCAGCGAGATATTCGATTATGAACCTAGAGTGTAGCGCATGCCGCTTCGCAAGGTCGCCAGCTGTCCTCTTTCCCAACAGTGCGAGCCATGGGCCATTGTTGGAAGGCGCTGAGATCGTTCAATCTCCTTGATGCTATCCATAAGCTCTATTCGTTTGAATGATGAGTTCCCGACGCCCATATTAACTGCGTGGACATGGACGATCCTCCCATCGACGACCATGCCGCTGACTTAGGAAAGGAACTGAATAATGACCACGCTCACCTATCGGGGTGGTGGCAAGACCCTCCCCTCCGGCGAAGGCCGCTTCGATCTGGGCCACTACGCCCATAAGCTCGTGCTTGCCTGGACGCGCTGGCGGACCGCCCGTGAAATTGAAGCCATGCCGTTTGACGTCCGCAAGGATATCGGCTGGCCGAGCACCGACGACAGCAAACACCGGACCATGTAATGAATGCGACATTCCTCCTGAGATGAGGGCGGCGTCTGCCTCGCGCAACGCCGCCTTTTTCGTGCCCGCTGTGCAGTGCCCCGCCGTCTTCAGTCTCGAATTTCAGCCGTCTGTGAGCCTTCTTTCTGCCCCGACCGGCGATGTGACCGATCAAATTCCGGTCAATGTCGCATATTTGCTCTTCTCGGCCGCATTTTTCCATGCCACTGTCGCTTTTAGGACATCGGCGCGACGCATTCCGCGCAACGAATATGTCATCGCCCCTCGAGCATGGATTTCGCTATGAACAGGATGCAGATCAAGAAGCGCTCACTGGTCTTCTTTATGGTACCGCAATTCACCATGCTGCCCTTTTCGGCAGCGGTGGACACCTTGCGCATCGCCAACCGCATGCTCGGCTATCAGGCCTATACCTGGCGGCTTGCCTCGGTCGACGGAGAAAAGGTCTATTCCTCCTGCGGCATCGGCATCGAGGCGAATTCCTCGCTCGCCGAGGAACGCCGGCATCTCGGCGGCGAAAACCGTCCCGGCATGGTGCTCGTCTGTTCCGGCATCGATATCGAGGAATTCAACAACAAATCCGTCAATGCCTGGCTACGCGAATGCTACAATCGCGGCGTCGCCGTCGGCAGCCTCTGTACGGGCGCGCATGTGCTTGCGCAGGCCGGTCTTCTGAACGGCAAGCGCTGCGCCATCCACTGGGAGAACTTGCCCGGCTTTTCCGAAGCCTTTCCGCAGGCGGAGGTCTATGCCGATCTCTACGAGGTCGACGGCAATCTCTATACCTGCGCCGGCGGCACCGCCTCGCTCGATATGATGCTGAACCTGATCGGTGAGGATTTCGGCGAAAGCCTGGTCAATCGCATCTGCGAACAGCACCTGACCGACCGCGTGCGCAACCCGCACGACCGCCAGCGCCTGCCGCTGCGCGCCCGCCTCGGTGTGCAGAACGCCAAGGTCCTGTCGATCATCGAGCTGATGGAAGGCAATCTCGCCGAGCCGCTGTCGCTGATCGAGATCGCCGATGGCGCCGGCCTCTCCCGACGCCAGATCGAACGGCTGTTCCGCCAGGAGATGGGCCGTTCGCCGGCCCGCTATTATCTCGAAATCCGACTTGACCGTGCGCGCCACCTGCTGGTTCAGTCCTCGATGCCGGTTGTCGAGGTCGCCGTCGCCTGCGGCTTCGTCTCGGCCTCGCATTTCTCCAAGTGTTATCGCGAACTCTACCACCGCTCGCCGCAGCAGGAACGCGCCGAGCGCAAGATGACCATGGCAACGGCAAGGCAGGCCGTTGCGGCGTGAGGCTGATGACGCCGAGTAAGCGCAAGCAACCTACTGCGCCGCCTCCTCCGTCATCTTGGCGTCGGAATAGACCTGGTTGCGGCCGCGATGCTTGGCCATGTAGAGGAACTGGTCGGCGGCGTTGAGGTAATTTTCGAAGGTTTCGTAACTGCCAATTTCGGCAATCCCGATCGAGATGGTGACGCCGAGTTCCTCGTCGTCGGCCGTTACCTTCAGCCGCGAAATATCCGAGCGGATCTCGTCGCAGAGCTTGGTGGCGGCGGCCGAATCCATCTGCGGGAACAGGATGGCGAACTCCTCGCCGCCGAGGCGCGAGAGCAGGTTGTCGCTGCCATCGAAGATCGTGAACAGCCTGTTTGCAACCGCCTTCAGCACCTTGTCACCGATCTCGTGGCCGTATGTGTCGTTCAGCCGTTTGAAATGGTCGATATCAAGAATGGCGACCGAGCTTGGCACTTTCAACCGCAGGCATTCGTTCACCAGCTTCGGACCATTGTCGTAGAAATAGCGGCGGTTATAAAGGCCGGTGAGATAGTCGCAGGCTGCAGCGGCCCTCAACTGGCGCATCTGCGCCAGTGTTTCCGCATTGTTGGCGATGCGGCATTGAAGCTCCTCGGCCACGAAGGGCCGATAGACGAAATCGCTGGCGCCGGCTTTCAGGAAACTCGCGGACAGCATACGATCGTTGGAGGAGGAGACGCCGATGACGCGTAACCGGTCTGAACCGAAGCGATGGCGGATGCGCCGCGTCAGCTCGTAACCGCTCATGTCGGGCATGTGATGATCGGTGACGACGAGTTCAATATCGCTATAGGCTTCGAGCGCCGCCAGCGCCTCGAGCCCCGAGCTTGCCTCGACGACCAGATATTGCTGTGCCTTCAGGAGATCAACGAGAACCTGGCGTACCGAGACCACATCGTCGACGACGAGCACCCGGGTTTTGCGGTTGGAGATCGCGCGGCGGACGGTGGCGACCAGATTGTCGAGCGCGAACTCATTGTCTTTCAGCACGTAATCGATGACATTGCGCTCCATGATCTTGTTGCGCGTGTTGAGATCGAACGTGGCGGTGAAGACGATTGCTGGAATATCGTGCTCGATCGTACAGTCGAGCGCCTCGCCATAGGGCGAATCCGGCAGGTTGAGATCAACGACGGCCATGGTGTAGCCGTGACCATCTTCGGCAAGTTCCCTGCGAAGCGCTTTCAGCGACGAGCAGGATTTGACGGCAAGGCCAAGTTCCGTCTGGAACCGATGACAAAGCACGGCGGAAAACATCCGGGAATCTTCAACCAGAAGTATCTTGAGCCCGCCGGAACGCAGCCCAAGACCATCCCGCTGAAAATCCGCCTGAAAAGCCACAGCCGCTACTCCCCCATGCGCCTGACGAGCTCGACTCGGCCCTGCCTACGGCGCGGCGAACGATAACCGAGCCCCTCGTCCACGTGAAGGGGACAAATACTAGGGTTACCTGTAATTGCAAAAATCCGGCGCCCTGCAGCGGCCATCGCCACGGGCTTCATCTCAACCCTGATCCTGGAAGAGCCATCAGGCAACTGCCCGCTCCTTGCGCATGGACTGGATCTGCAGCAGCGTGTCGAGATTTTGGTTGACGCGGCAGTAGAACTCCTCGTCGATGAAGGGACGCAGCATGAAATCGTTGCCGCCGGCCTTCAGAAACCGCGCCGAAAGCAGCCGGTTCGAGGACGAGGAAACACCGATGATGCGCAATTCGTGCGAGCCGATATGGGCCCGGATGCGCCGCGTCAGTTCGAAGCCGTCGATATCGGGCATATTGTAATCGGTGATCATCAGGCCGATGTCGCGATTGGACTTCAGGATCTCCAGCGCCTTGGCGCCATTTTCGGCGGTGCTCACTCGGAAACTATAGCGCTTCAGCCGGCTCGACAGCAGGGCGCGCGCCGTCGCGCTGTCGTCGACGATCAGCACGTGATGGCGATGATTGGTCAGGAACCGGCAGATCGACTCCGCCAGAAGGTCGACGGCGAAAATATTGTCCTTGAGGATGTAGTCGACAATATCCTTGGCGATCAGCTTGTCGCGCATGCCCTCATGGAAGGTGCCGGTAAAGACGATGGTCGGGATGGAAAGATCGACCAGATATTCAAGCGCTTCGCCGTTTTCGGCACCGGGCAGGTTGATGTTCGAAATCGCCAGCGTGATGGGATCGGACGATTTGTCGTAGGAAAACTGCAGATCCTCGAAGTTACGGCAGATCTCCACATCAATGTCGAACAACTCCTTGAGGCGCTTGCTGATCATCGAGGTGAATACGTTTGAATCTTCCGCGACGATAATACGCGCGTCGGCAAACATCTCTCCGGAATATTGCATCCCCGAAATACCCAAAAACGCCATGGTAAACCTCTAAATTAAGAACTGTCCCCAGCCCGAACTGATACATCAATTGATTTGACTAATTATTAATCGGCACGGCGCGATATAAAACGAAGAAGCGGCCCGGTGAGGTCACCCCTTTGTTGACAAAGTCTCCTCCGGTCATGCTCGGCCTAGTCCCGAGCATCTGGCCACAGCGATTGCTTGACGGAAAACATTTACTCTCAGACACTTAATGGATGTGAGACAGATCCTCGAGAGGACCGAGGATGACGCCCTGGGTTCTGCGCGTCACCAGCCTTGACCGCCGATGAGCCGCATCCAATTTCTTGCAGATATGATTGAGGATCAATGCGGCAGCGCGGGATATGGGTACTGGTCGTGCGCGTGAAAGGCCCACCCCGCCCCGTCGCGCTGGCAGCACGCGGTCAAAGCGATTATAACAGGTTACCGACCGTTCCGCCGAAGAGGTCCGCCCATGACCAAACCCGACCCGGTGATCGAATGGCTTCTCGATTCCGACCCCTCGATCCGCTGGCAGGTGATGTGCGACTTGCTTGACGCCCCGCAGCCGGAATGGATGGCAGAGCGAGCCAAAGTGGAGACCGAAGGCTGGGGCGCAAAGCTCCTCTCCTTTCAGGACGACGATGGACAATGGGCAGGCGGCGCCTTTCTACCGGCCGATTTCGATCCTCGTGAGTGGCGCGAGCACGGCCAGCCCTGGACGGCCACGACATTTTCGCTGTCGCAACTGCGAGAGTTCGGCTTCGACCCGTCATCGGAACGGGCCAGACGCACAGTCGCATTGCTCGGTGCCAGCGCCCACTGGGAAGAAGGCGGCCAGCCTTACTGGGAGGGTGAAGTCGAGGAATGCATCAACGGCCGGACCGTCGCAGACGGCGCCTATTTCGGCATCGACGTCTCCCGCATCGTGGAGAGGCTCACCGGCGAGCGCCTCGACGACAGCGGCTGGAACTGCGAACGAGTCCGCGGTTCCCTTCGCTCCTCTTTCGCCAGCACGATCAACGTGCTGGAAGGCTTGCTCGAATTCGAAAGATCGACGGGCGGCACGCCCCAGTCTCGCGAGGCGCGCAGCACCGGCGAGAAGTTCCTGCTCGAACGCAATCTCTTCCGCCGCCTCGGCACCGGCGAACCGGCGGACGAACGCTTCCTGCGCTTCCTCCACCCCAATCGCTGGCGCTACGACATCCTGCGTGCGCTCTATTATTTCCGCTCAAGCGCCATGTTGACCGGCGCCGATCCTGATCCGCGTCTCGGCGAGGCGATCGGCCACCTTCGCTCAAGGCGCTCGAACGACGGCCGATGGCTGCTGGACTGGACCCTGCCCGGGCGCGTCTGGTTCCATGTCAACGAGGCTCAAGGTCAGCCGTCGCGCTGGATCACACTGCGGGCGATGCGGGTGCTCAGATGGTGGGATAGGCAGGCATCAGTCAGACACTGACGGCAAACCCAGCGAACGCAGGAAGCGCCTCGATCTGCAGCAATTCCCAACGTATCACACGGTGAAGCGGACGACGCCGACATTAAATCGGCGAGTTCCATCTACATACCGGCGCTCAGTCATGAAATCTTCACATCGCCCGCGCGAAGTCTCATGCATTCTATGCACAGCAGCCGCTCCCTGCCGCTGCCGGTCCGCAGCAAGCCGCCGCTCTCTTGTTTTCTTCCGCCAGCCAGCGGTCGCGGGGCTTACAGCTTGCCGGCCGCGGCGACAACTCGACATGCACTGCGCCGGCCCGCGATACCGGCATCGCCGCGCAATAAAGCTGAATCGGCCCCACGCCGTCGCTGACCTCGAGGGTCAATTTGGCTGAACAGTCGAGTTGAACATGCTCCGTCACCTTGCGGATGATGGAGTAAAACTTGCCGGCCGGCAGGTGAGTGCGGTCGCCTTCCTCGATATCTAACAGCTGGATGAATATCTCAGTCCATGCCTCGGGATTGGCGCCGCAATCGAGGCCCGAGAATTGGCCCGCCTTGACCTCGGTGATATGATAGCCCGGCCTCATCGGCCGGCCGTCGTAATAGAAAACCAGTGGCGCGTCCTTGTCGCCGGCGAGCGCAGTGAGCAACAGGCCGAGATTGATGTCCTCAGCACGAACTTTCGAGTTGTCGATCGCGTTCATTTGCGCTAATCCTCGTTTCAATTATTCTAGGATTATTAAAATATGGACCAACGTCAAGCCCTCGCCGCCTTCGGCGCGCTTTCGCAGGAGACGCGCCTTCATATTATTCGCATGCTTGTCGTATCGGGTCCGGAGGGATTGGCAGCGGGCATCATCGCCGAAAGAGCGGATGTTTCGCCGTCCAACGTCTCCTTCCACCTGAAGGAGCTGGAGCGAGCTGGCCTGATAACCCAGCAGCGGGAATCCCGCTCCATCATCTACACCGCCAACTACGAAGCGCTCGGCGGCCTGATCCGTTTCCTGATGGAGGACTGTTGCGGCGGAAACACGCAAATCTGCGCGCCCGCCGTCGCCATCGCCACATGCTGTGCGTCTGCAATAAAGGAGGAACTGCAATGACCGCTGACCGTGTTTACAACGTGCTCTTTCTTTGCACCGCCAATTCGTCCCGCTCAATCCTGGCCGAATCCATCCTCGAGACCGAAGGCAAGGGCCGATTCAGGGCCTATTCCGCCGGCAGCCAGCCGAAGGGCGAGGTCAATCCCCTGGCGTTGAAGGAGCTTGCGGCACTGGGTTATCCCTCGACCTGCTTCCGCTCGAAGAGCTGGGACGAGTTCGCCAAGCCCGACGCACCGGAGATGGATTTCATCTTCACCGTCTGCGACACCGCCCACGGCGAAGCCTGCCCTGTCTGGATCGGCCATCCGATGACCGCTCACTGGGGCGTCGAGGATCCGGCCGCCGTCGAGGGCAGCGAGGTCGAGAAAGCCCGCGCCTTCGCACAGGCCGCCCGCTTCCTCAAGAACCGGATCATTGCCTTCCTCAGCCTGCCGCTGTCGTCGATCGACAAGTTGGCACTGGAGCAGCACCTGCGCCAGATCGGCGGTATGGAAGGCACGACCGCGAAACCGGCGAGGGACGGCTGATGGCGCCGTTCGATCTATCACGCCGGCTGGTCGCAGAGGCGCTCGGCACTGCAATGCTTGTCGCGACCGTCGTCGGCTCCGGCATCATGGCGACATCGCTGACTGACGATATCGGCCTCGCTCTCCTCGGCAACACGCTTGCGACCGGCGCGATCCTGGTGGTTCTGATTACCACCCTTGGACCGATCTCCGGCGCACATTTCAATCCGGCCGTCTCGCTGGTCTTGGCCATGTCGCGTTCGCTGCCGAGAAGTGATCTGGGCGGCTATGTGCTCGCGCAGATCGCCGGCGGCATCGCAGGGACGATCGCCGCTCATCTGATGTTTGCGCTCCCCCTTCTGGAAATATCGAGCAAGGTCCGGACCGGCGGCGCGCAGTGGTTTTCCGAAGGTCTGGCGACCTTCGGCCTGGTCGCGGTCATTCTCGCCGGCATCAAGTTCGAGCAGAAGGCGGTGCCATGGCTGGTCGGTCTTTACATCACCGCCGCCTACTGGTTCACCGCCTCGACGTCATTCGCCAATCCGGCCGTTGCGTTCGCCCGCTCACTGACCGACACATTCTCCGGCATTCGCCCGGTCGATCTTCCGGGTTTCTGGATCGCTGAAATCCTGGGCGCGGCCGTCGCTCTTTTTCTGTTCACCTGGCTGCTGCAGTCAGCCGAGACATCCTCATCGAGCCTGCCATCAGAGGCGAAGCTATGAACGTCACCATCTACCATAATCCCGGCTGCGGCACCTCGCGCAACACGCTGGCAATGATCCGCAATGCCGGCGTCGAGCCTGATATCATCGACTATGTGAACAACCCGCCATCGCGTGAGGATCTGGCGAGAATGATCGCCGATGCCGGTCTCACCGTGCGCCAGGCCCTTCGCGAGAAAGATACGCCTTATAAGGAACTCGGCCTCGACAATCCTGATCTGACAGATGACCAGCTTCTCGACGTCATGCTGGCGCAGCCGATCCTGATCAACCGGCCCTTCGTCATCACGCCGCTCGGCACGCGCCTATCGCGACCGTCCGAGGTGGTCCTGGAAATCCTGCCGGAGACGCACATGGGTGCCTTCACCAACGAAGACGGCGAGAAGGTCCTGGATGCGGACGGCAAGCGCGTCTGAGCCGTCCAGCCTGACAGGTCCGCAATCCTACTTGATGACCGCCGAGCCTTTGACGATGTCGATCATCTCGCCGCCGTCGAGCCCGATCCGGTCGCCGTCGGGTGTGGTCATGAAGCAGCCGGAGGAACAGAGACTTTCGGAAGCGCCGGCATCGACCACGACTTCGACGCGCTGTCCACCCTCGGTGATGACGAGCACCACGGCGGCAGGATCGGTATTCGTGATGGATGCGGCATTGACCGCGGGCGCGGCAAGCAGCGGGACAAGCAGAACGGCGGCAAATCTTGCCATCATGTGCGGCGGCGCCAACGCGCCCTCCCCTCAAAAGATCGGTGCTGCCCTCGGCAGCGATCCCGATGGAAGGGATCATGCACATAGACCTGTGAATGATGGCTGAATAAGCTGTTCAGCTCTCCGCTGCGCGCCCGCGCAGCTGGCGCACCGGCCGCACTTCTTCCTCCACTGGTCTATTCTCGGAATTCTCATGGCCGTCCGCATGTTCCTTAACCGCATGGGGAAGGACGGAGGCAGCCTCCCGATGGATGGTAAGGTCGCTCTGTGGCAGCGGGATTTCTATGCCTTCCGCCTTGAAGCGCTTGAGGATATCGATCCTGAGATTGTTGCGCACCGTCAGGCCGTCGCCCATGTCGGCGAGGAAGAAGCGAAGCTCGAAATCGAGCGAATAGGGGCCGAAGCGCAGGAATTCGACATGCGGCTCGGGATTGCGCATGACGAGCGGTATCTTCGCCGTCAACTCTAAGAGAATATCCATGACCTTTTGCGGATCGGCGTCGTAGCTGACGGAAACCGGGATTTCCGACCGACCGATCTTGTTGCGGTGCGTCCAGTTGCCGACGAGGCCGTTGATCAGTTCCGAATTCGGCACGATGATCGCCTGCTTGCGGAAAGTCTCGATCTCGGTAGCGCGCACCGAAATGCGCTTGACGATCCCTTCGGCCGTGCCGGAGACGACGTGATCGCCGACCTTGAACGGCCGCTCGACCAGCAGGATCAGGCCTGACACGAAGTTGGAGACGATGTTCTGCAGGCCGAAGCCGATACCGACCGAAAGCGCCGAGGCGACGAGCGCGAAGCTCGACAGATCGATGCCGGCGGCGGAGACGCCGATGATCGCCGCAATGCCGACGCCGAGATAGCCGATACCTGTCTTCACCGAATTGCGTACGCCAAGATCGACATGGCTTCGAGCCATCACATTGCCGTCGAGCCAGCGCTGCAGCCAGCGAGTTAGCAGGTAGACGCCGGCAAACAGCAAGATGCCGGTGCAGATGCCGAGCAGCGAAATGCTGATGCCGCCGAGCTTGACCTCGGTGAACAGCCGGTAGGCGATCAGCTGCAGGTCCTGCACATGGAAGCCCCAAAGCAGCAGGATAAGCGGAATGCCGACGAGCAGCGCCACCGCATAGATGGCAAGGCCGACGAGCAGGCCAACCTGATCAATCGCCACGGGTCCGAGGTTGAAACGACGTGTCAGGAAGCGCGCGAAGAAAGTATCGCCGAAGCTCTCCTGCCGAGATATCGCCTTGCCGGAGAGCAGACCGACATACATGGTGGCAACGACTGCGCCGGTGATGATGAGCTGTGTGGCGACGAAACGCGCCAGCCCCACATAACCTGCGAGCGCTGAAACGATCAGGGCAGTGCCGACGACGCGCAGGATGATTGCCATGCCGCGCGGCCAATGTCGGCCCGGCGCGTCGGGATCACCGTTCCTCGCCAGCATCGGCTTGCCGAAGGAGGCTACGATCAGGATGATGCCGATGATGAGCGCGGCGACCAGGCTTCTGACCACGGTCAGCACCAGCGGCGAGCCCATCGCTTCGCCGATGCTGCTGAAGAGATAGTCGAGTCCGTTGATGACTGCCATCGCCAGGAGGCAATAACCGATTGAGCGCGCGCCTAGGTTGGAAAGCTTGACTAACCGCCAGCGCGGTTCGTGCGGCGCGAAGATAGCATTGACGAAGCGGCCGACGAAATAGACCAGCCCGATCGTCCCGAACAGTGCGCCGATGACGGGCGCGATATCCGGCCGCAGCACGTTGAAACTGTTCAGGAAGAAGAAGGACGTGACGAGCAGCACCGAGAGCGCCAGGGTGCGGATCAGCGTCGACCAGAAGGCGATCGACAGCCGGCCGATATAGGACGGGTTCTCGACAGCCTCGTCCCGGCGCAGATATGAGCCGAACAGCCGGTAGCTGCCGGAAAGCAGAATGAGTGCCGAAGCGAGCGACAGGAAGATCGCCGCAAAAAGCGGGAAGCGCTTGAACTTCCAGACGAAGGTGGCCCAGCTCGACAGCGCCGTGGCAAATTCGCCAGTCTCCCGCACGAAGGCAGTCGCCGCATCGTCGAGGACGGAGACCGAGATTTCGGTGCGCTTGAAGAGCGTATCGGCAAACAGCTGCCGCCGCATCTCGATGATCTCGTTCATGAGCTTCGTCACCGCGATCGACAGGTTTTCCGCATCGCCCGTCACCGCGTTGATCTGCGCACGTTCGGCGGCGAGCGCATTCCGCTCGTCCGTGACGATCTGCGCCTCGGGAGGCTGCCCATCCTTCGGGGGCTCGCCGATCTCGGCCAGCCGGTTCTTGATCTGGTCGAAACGCGGCCTCAGGTTGACCGATATGGTGATGACGGCGCGGCTGAGCTCGTCGGCCTTGGTCGCAAGACCGACCAGCGCATCGTCATTATCGGCGTTCGCCTTGACGCTGTCCTGAAGTGAGCCAAGCTGGACCTTCGCCTTTTCGATCTCCTTCGCCGCCTGGGCGGAAGGTGTATCGACAAGCGGCGCCTCTGCTGCTGCCGCCTGCGGCTGCGGTTCCTGCGCGAAGGCTGCTGCGCTCTCGAAATGCGCACCGGCGGGCGCCAGCGTCACGAGAAGAATGGTGCGAAGCAGGATGGATCTCAGCCGCAAAAAAGCCTCCGAAAAGGTTGTCATCGAAATTGAATGCTCGCTTTTCATCGCAAAGAAAGGCGACAGAAAGGCGGGAGATGCCTAAAGCGCCCTGCCCACCGAGCTTGTCCATGCCGCGCTCATTCGTCCAAACAGCTCAGAACCCTGAATCGGGCTTGGAGAGATAGTCGAGTTCTGCTGCCGTCGATTCCCGCCCGAGCATGGCATTGCGGTGAGGAAAGCGCCCGTAGGCGGCGATTACCTCGCGGTGACGGATCGCATAATCGAGATATTCCTCGTCACCGAGCGCGGTGAACAGGGCCACCGAACGGTCCTGCTCGTCGAGGTTCTCGGCGTGTTCGAAGGGCAGGTAGAAGAAGGTCCGGCAAGCATGTTCAACCGCTTGGTCGGCACCGGCCGCAAGCGCAAGCTTGGCTTCCCGAAGGGCGAGCCCGTCGGTAGCAACGGCAAGCCCCGTGCCGCGATAGATGTTGCGGGGAAACTGATCGAGCACGATGACGGCCGCCAGCCGGCTCACCGGATCGGCCCGCCATTCATCGCCGACGCCCGCGGCAAGCGCCAGATGCGTATCGCGGAAAACATCCCGGATCTCGACATCGAGTTCCCGCGGGGGGCGAAACCATAGGTCGCGGCCACATCGAACGAACCAGAAATCGTAGACTTCGCGAGGTGTGCGGATCGTTGTCATGCTTTCCTCCCGCCGCGTTAGGTTCGATGACGTTATGCCGGCAAGCTCTAGTAAAAATAGGACAAGGTGTGCCTGCGGCACCCTCATCCGCCCTACAGGCACCTTCCCCGTTGGGGAGAAGAGGGAGTCGAGACGTTGCCGCCAATCTCTTCTCCCCAGAGGGGGGCCGAAGGACGGGTCGAGACCCTTGGCTCGACCCCGGTCGTCGGTGCCGGCAGCCAGATGAGAGGGCCGCAGGCACACACCCTTCATCGTGACCTTCCACCTCTACCTACTTCTCCTCATGCAACGAAAACACCAGCATCGCCCTCGTCCCATCATGCCCGGGATCGTAAGCGAAATCCGATTTCAAGCTCGCGGCCATCGCCGTCAAAATCCGTGTGCCGAGGCCCGTTCCCCTCGCCGAGTTCTCTGGAGCAAACCCCGCTCCGTCATCTTCGACGATCAGGCGCAATTCGCCGTCGATCTGATCGACAACAACGCGGATCTCGCCTGAGACGCCGTCGGGATAGGCATATTTGAAAGCATTGGTGACGAGTTCACTGACGATCAACCCGAGCGTGATCACCTTGTCGGTCGCCAGGTTGACCGGTTTTGCGGTCAGCACGATACGGTGCGGCCGCTTGTCGTCGCGCATCGAAGCTTCAAGCTCGGTCAGCAGGCTGTCCAGATATTCATCGACCTGCACCGAGCCGACCTGCCGGTTGGTGTAGAGCCGGCGGTGGACGCTCGCGATCGCGTTGATGCGCATCTGCGTCTCGTGCAGCGCATCGATCGCCACCTGGTCCTGGGTCATCGAGGATTGCATGCGGATCAGCGCGCCGACGAGGCCGAGGCTGTTGGCGATGCGGTGGTTGACTTCGGCAAGCAGCATTTCGGCGTGGTCGCGCTGCTGGCGGATCACCTCCTGCGCCTGCGCCGTCTCGCGGCGGAAGCGGGCCCGCTCCAGCGCCTGTTCGAGGGCGGCGGCGAGCAGGTCGAAATAATCGGCCGAAATCCCCTTCAGCATGTAGTCATCGGCACCCGCCTTCAGCGCCGCGACCGCAATGCTGGTGTCGTCCGACCCCGTTGCATAGATGACCGGCGGATGATCCGGCACGGACGTGATGCAGGGCAGAATGTCGAGTCCGGTCTCGCCGCTCAGGAGATGATCGAGCACGACCGCATCGATGCCGCCTTCGGCGATCCGCGCCAGGCCGGCAGCACCACTCTGCGCCCACTCGACCGAAAAGCCGCAGCGCGCAAGGTTTTTCTGCATCAGGAGCGCGAGCCCCTCGTCGTCGTCGATATAGAGGATGAGGATCAGGGCATCCGCATCGCCGCTAGAATTGCTCATTCCGTCTCCCGGCGTTCTCTCTAAGCAACGACCGCCCGCAAGCGTCCGAGTCGTCGGCATGAGCACTGTCGTATTGCATTGACCGCCTGAGGTAAACATCGCTCATCGCTCGCTCTTGTCGCAGGCGACGTTAGCGCTTCTGGAATTTCCGATGGCCGGAAACTTCGGCGCCCGCCTCCTTCGGCAATTGCAGAAAGCGCAGCGACGAGACGATGCCGATTGCGCCGACCACGACGAAGGCCCATCGGAAATCGGCCATGACGGGATTGTCAGCACCTCTGAGAGCAGAGGAAATATTGAGCACGGCGGCTGCCACCGCAACGCCGAGCAGCATCGACATCTGCTGCAGCATGCTCGACAGCGTCGAGGCCGAGCTTCGCTGCGCCGGGCCGATATCGGCAAAGGCGAGCGTGTTCAGCGCCGTGAATTCCATCGACCGCGACAGGCCGGCGAGAAAGAGCAGCGCATGGATGAAAAACGGCGGCGTCTCCGGCGTCAGGAAACCGCAAGCAACGATCGAAAGCGCGGCAATCAGTCCATTGAGCCCGAGAACGGTGCGGAAGCCAAAGAAGCGCAAGAGCGGTGTCGTCACCGCCTTCATGCTGAAATTGCCGAGAAAATACACGAGCAGATAGGCGCCGGCGGCAATCGAGCTCAGTCCGAAGCCGAGCTGGAACAAGAGAGGCAGCAGGAAAGGCGTCGCATTGATGGCCGTTCGGCAAGCCGTGCCCGCCGAGAGCGTCGACATGGAAAAGGTCTGGACGCGGAAAGCCGAAAGATCGAGCAGCGGATTGTCGACGGCAAGGAAATGCCGCGTCGCCATAACCGATAATACGACGCCGGCCGCCAGCATGGAGATGACCGGCCAAATCCCGCCTTCCCATTTGACCGAAAGCTCCAAGGCCGCGAGCAGCAGGGTCAATCCGGCAGCGCTCAGGACAAAGCCGAGAATATCCAGCCGGCCGGGATCGGCCTCCCGCTGTTCGGGCACGAAGCGCAGCACCAGTCCCATGCCGACGATGCCGATCGGAATATTGATCAGGAAGTTCCAGTGCCAGCTGGCATAGGTGGTGATGAAGCCCCCGAGCACAGGGCCGACCACGGGCGCCGTCAGCGCCGGCCAAGTGATGAGCGCAATCGCCTGGACGAGTTCGGATTTGCGGGCATTCTTCAGCACGATGATGCGCCCGACCGGCGTCATCAGCGCGCTCCCTGCCCCCTGCAGCGCCCGCCACAGCACGAATTCTGTGAGGCTGCCGGAGAGCCCGCAGAACAGCGAGGCGCCGGTGAAGACGCCGATCGACACCAGGAAGACGCGGCGCGCGCCGAAACGATCGCCGAGCCAGCCCGACAGCGGAATGAAGGCCGCCATCGTCAGCATGTAGACGGTGATGCCGATGCTCATCGACACCGGCTGCACGCCGAAGCTTGCCGCCATCTGCGGCAGCGAGGTGGCGACGATCGTGCCGTCAAGGATCTGCATGAAGAAGGAAACGGCAACGACCAGAGCCACGATCTTCGCCTGGCGGCCGTTTGCCGCCTCTTGTCCCTGCTCGCTCGTCTCTGCCGTGGTCATGGATCCGCCAATGAAAATTCCGGATGACGCGGCAGGGAAGCGGGAGGAAGCCGATCGGAGATCTGCCGCGAGGGGAGCGCGGTTGAACCACGCACTGGCTGAATACGCCTGTTGCATCAGGCCCGAAAGGCTAAATCTCGCACTGCACCGGAATTTCCCGAGACGGCCGGCATGGACAAAAGAAGAAGGCCTCACCTGGAGGCGAGGCCAAGTTTGAACCGCTCCCGGGAAACAGGAGCGGCGTCGAGGTCCATACCCTGCGGTCCATCCGCCGGCGAGGCCGGATTTCGTCGTATCGGTACGCCTGCACGGGAAATTTTCACGAGTTGCCAGGAGATCGGTCGAAACCCGGCCGGCAGCACCTGTGCGCCGCAGTAACTAATATCACTTGCAATGTTTATAAAATGCGATATCACTAAACACATTGCTAAACATGATGATTGAGGAGTTCATGTGAGCATTCTCTGAAACGGGTGAACATGCGACGCCGGTGGGGAGCCGGTCTTGGTTCTGGGAGGAACTTATGCAGAAAACATCGAAAGCCCTTTTGGGGCTGGCCACGGCGCTCGTAATGTCGTCGGCATTGCCCAATCTCGCCAAAGCCGATGAACTTACGCTGTGCTGGGCCGCTTGGGACCCTGCCAATGCACTCGTTGAGCTCTCGAAGGACTTCACCGCCAAGACAGGCACGCAGATGAAGTTCGAGTTCGTTCCCTGGACGAGCTACGCCGATCGCTTCCTTAACGAGCTGAATTCTCACGGCAAACTCTGTGACCTCATCATCGGCGACAGCCAGTGGATCGGCGGCTCGGCCGAGAACGGCCATTACGTCAAGCTGAACGACTTCTTCGACAAGGAAGGCATCAAGATGGATGACTTCGTGCCGGCGACGGTCGTCGGCTACTCGGAATGGCCGAAGAACACGCCGAACTATTGGGCGTTGCCCGCCATGGGCGACGTCGTCGGCTGGACCTACCGCAAGGACTGGTTCGAAAAGCCGGAACTCCAGAAGGAATTCAAGGCGAAATACGGCCACGATCTCGCAGCTCCGAAGACCTATGATGAGCTGAAGCAGATCGCCGAGTTCTTCCAGAAGCGCGAGATCGACGGCAAGACCGTCTATGGAGCCTCGATCTATACCGAACGCGGGTCCGAAGGCATCACCATGGGCGTCACCAACGTCCTTTACGACTGGGGTTTCCAATACGACAACCCGAAGAAGCCCTACGAGATGGAAGGCTTCGTCAACTCGGACGATGCGGTCAAGGGCCTCGAATTCTACAAGTCGCTCTATGACTGCTGCACGCCGCCCGGCAGCTCCAACGTCTATATGGTCGAATCCGCCGACGCCTTCAAATCCGGCCAGGTCGCCATGCAGATGAACTTCGCCTTCACCTGGCCCGGCCTCTACAAGGACGAGAAGGTCGGCGGCGACAGGATCGGCTTCTTCCCCAATCCGGCGGAGAAGGCGCATTTCGCCCAGCTCGGCGGTCAGGGGATCTCGGTGGTTTCCTATTCCGACAAGCGCGACGCCGCCCTGCAATACATCAAATGGTTCGCACAGCCTGAGGTGCAGGCCAAATGGTGGGAACTCGGCGGCTTCTCGTGCCTGAATTCCGTCGTCAACGCGCCTGAGTTCGCCAAGAGCCAGCCCTATGCCCAGGCTTTCCTGGACTCGATGGCGATCGTCAAGGACTTCTGGGCCGAGCCAAGCTACGCCTCGCTGCTGCAGGCCATGCAGAAGCGCGTCCATAACTACGTCGTCGCCGGCAACGGCACTGCCAAGGAAGCGCTCGACGGCCTGGTGAAAGACTGGAGCGACGTCTTCAAGGACGACGGCAAAATCTAGTGCCTGACGGGACTGGTGGCATCCCTCTGCGCGCCATCCTCACCAGGATGGCGGCCCGGATCGGCAGACGAGCCGGGCCGCCGGATCTTTCATATCCGAAAAGACCGGGTGAAAACTTGACCATTTCCCATCCCTCCATCGTCGAGAAAGCCGCCGACGCGACAGCAAGGGCAACGCCCGCCTCGTTTGCCCGGCGCGTCCGCGGCCTCTCCGACAGGGCGATCGTCTGGCTGTTCATCGCGCCTGCCATCACCCTGCTCCTGGCGATCAACATCTTCCCGCTCATCTGGGCGGTCTATCTCTCCTTTACCAATTACCGCGCCAACCGGCCGAATGCGCCGGTCCTGGGCGTCGGCCTTGGAAATTACGAACGCGTTCTCAACGATCCCGATATATGGCAGGCGATGCAGACCACCGCCCATTTCGTCTTCTGGACGATCCTGCTGCAGACGGTGATCGGTTTTTCGCTCGCCTACCTGATCGACCGCAAGTTTCGCGGCCATGCCTTCTGGACGACGATTATCCTGATTCCGATGATGCTGTCGCCCGCCGTGGTCGGCAACTTCTGGCGCTTTCTCTACGAGCCGCAGATCGGCCTCTTCGCCTATGCCGTCTCGCTGGTGTCGGGCATTCCGACATCCGATATCCAGATGCTCGGCAATGTCTCTCTGGCGCCCTGGGCGATCATCATCGTCGATACCTGGATGTGGACGCCTTACGTGATGCTGATCTGCCTCGCCGGACTGCGCTCGATCCCCGACTATATCTACGAGGCGGCCGAGGTCGATCGTGCATCGCCCTGGCGTCAGTTCTGGTCGATCACCGTGCCCATGGCCCTGCCCTTCATCATGCTCGCGGTGCTTTTCCGCGGCATCGAGAATTTCAAGATGTTCGACATGGTGACGCTGCTGACCGGCGGCGGACCGGGCTCGGTCACCGAGGTCGCCTCGATAACGCTGAAACGCGCCGCCTTCGAAAGCTGGGCGACCGGCCGGGCCTCGGCCTTCGCCATCGTCCTCTTCGTCGCGGTGTTCGGCCTCGCCAACATCTACGTCAAGGCATTGAACAAGGTGAAGCAAAGATGAGCGCCGCCAACTCCGCCCATTCGGTCGTCGAGCCGAGCCTCAGCAGCAAGCGCATCGCCGGCACGATCGTCGTCCTCTATGCGCTGATCACCCTCATCCCGCTCGTCTGGATCTTCCTGACCAGCGTCAAATCGCCGCCGGATTCGATCAGCTATCCCCCGAAGATCGTTTTCACGCCGTCGCTCGAAGGCTATTGCAATCTCTTCACCACGCGCACGCGGCAGACACCTGATTACATCGCCTCGCTGCCGGCGCCGGTCGGCACCTGCGATGAGGTGACGCGCAAGCGCAACATGGTGATCGCAGGCCCGTCAAACTTCCTGCCGCGCTTCGTCAACTCGCTTGTCATCGCCTTCGGCTCCACCTTCCTGGCGGTCTTCCTCGGGACGCTCGCCGCCTACGGCTTCTCCCGCTTCAGGGTGCCGCTCGCCGACGACCTGCTGTTCTTCATCCTGTCGACGCGCATGATGCCGCCGATCGCCGTCGCCATCCCGATCTACCTGATGTATCGCGAGCTCGGCCTGTCGGACACGGCGCTCGGCATGATCCTGCTCTATACCGCCGTCAACGTCTCGCTCGCCGTCTGGCTGCTCAAGGGCTTCATCGACGAGATCCCGCGCGAATACGAGGAGGCGGCGATGATCGACGGCTATACGAGGCTGCAAGCCTTCCGCAAGGTCGTGCTGCCGCAGGCGACCACTGGCATTGCCGCGACTGCGATCTTCTGCCTGATCTTCGCCTGGAACGAATATGCCTTCGCCGCCCTTCTCACCTCGGGCGAGGCCCAGACCGCGCCGCCTTTCATCCCGACGATCATCGGCGAAGGCGGGCAGGACTGGCCGGCGGTCGCCGCCGGCACGACGATCTTCCTGATCCCGATCCTCGTCTTCACTATTCTCCTGCGCAAGCAGCTGCTGCGCGGCATCACCTTCGGAGCCGTCCGCAAATGAGCCACCTGATCGAGACACGCACCCGCACCCCTGCCCGCCCGAAACGGCCATTCTTGCTGCGCCGCGGTCCGATGGAGAATATCGCCACCGTGCTGATCGGGCTCGGCTTCCTGATGCTGTTCCAGCCCTTCCTGCTGGTGCTCTACACCTATTCGCTGGTGACCCTGCTGATCGGCACCGTCATGTTCATCATCGTCTCGAAATTCCCGGAGTAAACCATGGCGGACATCCGGATCGAAAATCTCCGCAAAGAATTCGGCAACTTCGTCGCCGTTGAGAATTCGACCTTCAGCGTCCATGACGGCGAGTTCCTGGCGCTGCTCGGGCCTTCCGGCTGCGGCAAGACGACGACGCTTCGCATGATCGCCGGCCTCGAGTTGCCCTCGAGCGGCAAGATTCATCTCGACGGCGAGGACGTCACCTTCAACCGCGCCAGCGCCCGGGACATCGCCTTCGTCTTCCAGCTCTTTGCGCTCTACCCGCATATGAATGTGCGCAAAAACATCGGCTTCCCGCTGCTGTCGCAGGGCATGCCGAAGGCCGAGATCCGTCAGCGCGTCGAAGAGACCGCCCGCCTGCTGCAGATCGACCATATTCTCGACCGCTCGGTCTCGGGCCTTGCCGGCGGCGATCGGCAGCGCGTGGCGCTCGGCCGCGCCATCGTCCGCCGCCCGAAATGTTTCCTGATGGACGAGCCGCTCGGCACGCTTGATGCCGAGTTCCGCGAGATCATGGTCCACGAGCTCCGCGAGCTTCACAACCGCATCCATGCCACCACCGTCTATGTGACCCACGACCAGCACGAGGCGATGGCGATGGCCGACAAGATCGCCGTGATGAACCACGGCGTCATCGAGCAGTTCGGCACGCCGCAGGAGATCTATGCCAAGCCGGCGACCATGTATGTCGCCGACTTCATCGGCTCACCGCCGATGAACTTCATGCGCTTCACCTCCGGACTGAAGAGCGGCGACAGATCCATCCTGCTCGACGGTGTCAATGTTGCCGTTCCCGAGATCCATCAGGACATGGCCGAAAGTGAACTGGCGCTCGGTGTCAGGCCGGAGCATATCCGCTTCAGCGACGCCTCGCCCCTTCGCGGCGCCGTCTACGGCAGCGAATATCTCGGCACCAATCAGGTTGTAGCAGTGGAAACCCCGGGCGGCCTGATCAAGGCCCGCGTTCCCGCCAACCGCAGCTTCCGGATCGGCGAGACCGTCGGCCTTGAATTTAACCCGGCGAACCTCGCGCTCTTCGACTGCGTCTCGGGCCGCGCGGTGCCATCCCAGCTCTATCAGGAGACCCGGCATGGCTGATGTCGTCCTCAGAAATCTCAGCAAGCGCTTCGGCGACACCCTGGCTCTTGATGAGCTCGATCTCTTTATCCGCGACGGCGAATTCGTCGTGCTGCTCGGTCCCACAGGCGCCGGCAAGACCACGACGCTCAGGCTGATCGCCGGCCTTGAAAGACCCGACAGCGGCCGCATCGAGATCGGCGGCCGCAACGTTGCGGCCGAAGCGCCGGCCGGGCGCGACGTCGCCTTCGTCTTCCAGCAATATTCGCTCTATCCGCACATGACGGTTTACGAGAACCTCGCCTTCCCGCTGAAGGCGCCGGTGCGCAAGCTGAGTGCGGAGGAGATCGACCGGCGCGTGCGCGAGGTCGCGCGCATGGTCCGCATCGACCACAAGCTCGAAAACCGCTCGACCAGGCTCTCCGGCGGCGAGATGCAGCGCGTCGCGATTGGCCGGGCGCTGGTGCGCCGACCGGCGATCTATCTAATGGACGAACCGCTGTCCTCGCTCGACGCCAAGCTGCGCGCCGAACTGCGCCTGGAGCTGAAGCGCATCCAGAAGGAGCTCGGTTCGACGCTGCTCTATGTCACCCACGACCAGGTGGAAGCCATGACCATGGCCGATCGCATCGGCATCGTCGCCGAGGGCCGGCTGCTGCAGGTGGGAACGCCTCGGGAAATCTACGGCAATCCCGCCAACCTGCATGTCGCCGCCCGCCTCGGCCAGCCGCACATCAACCTTCTGCCGGCGGACCTGCTGCCGGGCGGCCGTCCGCCCTCCGGCACAAAAACCGTCGGCGCCCGCACCGAACATCTCGATATCGTCGTTGGCAAGGATGCCAATGCCGAGGTCGACTGGATCGAGCATCTCGGCGACCAGAACCATCTGCATATCCGGGCGGGCAATCACAAACTCGTCACACTCGCGGATCCATATCTGGCGATCGCGCCGGGCGACCGCATCAGCCTGACGCTGCGCGATCCGCTTTATTTCGATGCGGCTGGACAGCGCCTGTCGTGACCGGCAAACAAAATGATGATGGCATGAAAACAAACGGACGGGTCTCAATCGATGAAACACTTCTTCAACCGCAGGGAAACCATCGTCACCGAAGCTCTGGACGGCCTGCTTCTGACGACGAGCAGCGGCCGTCTCGCCCGTCTCGACAGCTTTCCCGACATCAAGGTGATCCTGCGTGCGGACTGGGACAAGTCCGGGGTCGCAATCATCTCGGGCGGCGGCGCCGGCCATGAACCCTCCCATGCCGGCTTCGTCGGTAAGGGCATGCTGACGGCGGCCGTCTCCGGCGAGATCTTCGCCTCGCCGAGCGTCGATGCGGTGCTGACGGCGATCCGCGCCGTGACCGGCCCGAAAGGCGCCCTGCTGATCGTCAAGAACTATACCGGCGACCGACTGAATTTCGGCCTTGCCGCCGAAAAGGCGCGCGCCGAGGGCTTCGATGTCGAAATGGTCATCGTCGCCGATGACATCGCCATCCCCGGCATCAACCAGCCGCGCGGCGTCGCTGGCACGCTGTTCGTCCACAAGATCGCGGGCTATCATGCCGAAAGGGGCGAGGACCTGAAAACGGTCGCGGCCCATGCCGCGGCTGCCGCCGGCGATATCGTCTCGCTCGGCATGTCGCTCTCCACCTGCAGCGTGCCTGGACAGGCGCATGAGGATCGCCTCGGCGCAGATGAAGGCGAACTCGGCCTCGGCATCCATGGCGAACCCGGCGCCGAGCGCATCGCGCTGCAGCCGGTCGCTGATATCGTCGGCACCATGGCGGCGCGCCTGAGCCCGGCCTTGCGCGAAGGCGCACACCACGCCCTCCTCATCAACAATCTCGGCGCCGTGCCGCCGCTCGAAATGACCGTCATCGCCAAGACAGTGCTGGCCTCGCCGCTTGGCCGCCACATCAGGCTGATCGTCGGCCCGGCGCCGATGATGACCGCGCTCAACATGAACGGCTTCTCGCTGTCGCTGATCCGGCTGGATGCGACGCGCGAAGCGGCGGTGACGGCTGCGGTCGAGCCGCATGCCTGGAAGCCGGCCGTCGAACGCCACGAGATCAAGGTCATCGTCGCGCCGAGAACGGCGAGCCACTTGAACGGCGCAGCCACACCAGGCGAGAACAGCCGCAACCGACGCCTGATCACGGCACTCTGCGAGCACCTGATCGAACAGGAAAACGAACTCAACCGGCTGGACGGCCGCGTCGGCGACGGCGATACCGGCTCGACGGTGGCCGCCGGCGCCCGCAGCGTGCTCGCCCGCCTCGACACGCTGCCGCTCGACAAGCCGGCGGCAACGCTTGCCTCGCTCGGCGACATCCTCGGCACCAGCATGGGCGGATCGAGCGGCGTGCTGCTGTCGATCTTCTTCACCGCCGCGGCCAAGGCGATGGCCGATAAAGCCGATATATCAGCGGCTCTTCTTGCCGGGCTCGACAGGATGACGTTCTATGGAGGAGCTGGAGTCGGCGACCGGACGATGGTCGACGCTCTGTCACCTGCCCTGCAGGCGCTCGCGTCAGGCGATATCGCTGCCGCGGCAAGGGCAGCGGCATCAGGTGCGGAGTCGACCAAGACGATGACGAAGGCGAGAGCCGGACGCGCCTCCTATGTCGGCGAAAGGGATCTGGCGGGTGTCGCCGATCCCGGCGCGGTCGCGGTTGCCGGCGCGTTCGGCGTAGCGGCAAGTCTTGCCTGACCGGGTAAAGTTCGAAAGCCCCCCGGGAGAGAGGGCGACAGGGAGGAAGGCAGTGCAGGCGGAACCGGTGCTTGTGGCGGGACTGATCGAGGTGTGCCGCGCGACGATCGCGGAAAACGCCGATCACCTCTGCGCACTCGATCGCGCCATCGGCGATGGCGATCACGGAACCAATATGCGGCGTGGCTGCGAGGCGGTGAGCGCCGAGGGCGAGAGCCTGTCCAGCCTGCCCTTCCCCGACGCCGTGGAAAAGATCGGCCTGACGCTGGTGATGAATGTCGGCGGGGCGGCGGGGCCGCTCTATGGCACGCTGCTGATCGAGATCGGCCGCGAGCTTCGCAAAAGTGAGGACAAGGCCGATTTTTCCCTGGTGCTGAAACAGGCGATCGACGCCGTGGCAAAACGCGGGCGGTCGCACGTCGGCGACAAGACGCTGCTCGACGTGCTCTATCCCGTCCATGCGGCGCTCGCGAAGCGGTCTCCGCTCGGTGACGTCGCCCGCAAGGCCGAACGCTCCGCCGACAGGACCGCCGCGATGAAGGCGATGCGCGGACGCGCCGCCTATCTCGGCGACCGCTCGATCGGCCATGTCGATCCCGGCGCGTCGAGCTGCGCGCTCTTGACCACGGCGATTTGCCGCTATCTCGGGGAGCGCCGCCCCCAATGAATGAAAGGACCGGCATGAATGGAAAGACCGCAAACGTGGGTATCGTGATCGTCTCCCACTCACCGCTGGTGGCAAGGGGCATCGCCGACATGGTGCGGCAGATGGTCGGCGACTGCGTGCCGCTTGCCTGGTCTGGTGGTAACGTCCATGGCGAACTCGGCACCGATGCCGGCGGTATCCTGAAGGCGATCGAGGCCGCCTGGTCCGATGCCGGCGTCGCCGTCTTCGTCGATCTCGGCGGTGCCGAGACCAACAGCGAGATGGCGATCGAAATGCTGGGCCTTCCTCGGTCGGCCCTCGTCTCCATCTGCAACGCCCCGCTCGTCGAAGGCGCAGTCATCGCCGCCGCCGAAGCCTCAGGGGGCGCGTCGCTCGCCAAGGTCGTCGCCACAGCCGAGGAACTGTCCCCCTGATGACGAGCAGACTGCGTATTGAGAAACAGGAGCCTGATCCTTTGCACGTGAATTGCCAGACGGAGGTGGAAGTCAAGCACGGCGTCGGGCTGCATGCGCGCCCCTCCGTCACCTTCACGCGGCTTGCCAAGTCCTTCCCCTGTTCGATCGAGGTCGCCGTCAACGGCAGCGACGTCTGGCTGAACGGCAAGAGCATCATCAAGATCATGGGTGCCAGAATCCGCAAAGGGTCTATCCTCAGAATACGGGCAGACGGCATTCTTGCCGAAGAGGCGATCCGTGCGCTCAAGGAACTCATCGAGCGCAATTTCGATGAGGAAAAGAAACATGGCAGAACCGCTTAGGCTGAAAGCAAAGAGCGCATCCCCCGGCATCGCGTCCGGCCCGGCCTTCCTCGCCGAAGAGCCGAAAGCTGCTTCCGCGCCCGGAACCGCCGGCGGCTACGGCGCGCTTGAGAAGGCGATCGATATCTCGATCGGCGAACTCGAGCGCCTCGCCGAGGGCGCCGATGCCGAAAGCCGCGATATCATCGATTTCCAGATCGAGGTGCTCCGCGATCCCAGCATCGCGGAAGCAACGAGTGCCCGCATGCACGCCGACGAGAATGTCGTCTTCGCCTGGGTCGCCACGCTCGACGCCTATATCGACGAACTCGAAGCGGCCGACGAGGAACAGATGCGGGCGCGCGCCATCGACATTCTCGACATCAAGAACCGTGTGCTCGGGGCGCTCGCCGGCACCCCCGTCGCCGATTTCCCGCCCGGCTCGGTCTTCGTTGGCAAGGACATGGAGCCGAGCCGCTTCCTCGCTCATGACTGGTCGAAGGGCGGCGGTATCGCCTTGTTTGCGGGCAGCACCGCCGGCCATGTCGCTTTGCTCGCCCGGGCGAAATCTGTGCCGATGGTGGTCGGCACAGGCCGTTTCTCGGCAGCAGGGGGCGATCCTGTCGGCGTCGATGGCAACACCGGCGCCGTCATCCTCAAGGCGGGCGGCATGCTGATCCCGCCGCTCGCGCCGGCCGGTGACATCAAGACGGAAAGCGGCGAGCTGCTCACGGCGGACGGCGTACCGATCCTTATCTCCATCAACATCAACGATCCCGCCGAGATCGATGCGCTCGATCCGGCAACGGCGGGCGTCGGCCTGATGCGTTCGGAATTTTCAGTCACCTCGATCGCCGATGCCGCCAATGAAGAGCGACAACTGGCGATCTATCGCCGCGTGCTGGAGCAGGCGGGCGAAAAGCCGGTGATCATCAGAATGCTGGATATAGGCGGAGACAAGCCGCTTGCCGGTCTCGAAGACCTGCCGGCTCTCGAGCCGGGCCTGCGCGGCATCCGGCTGCTGCTTGCCCGGCCGGAAATCGCCCGCGTCCAGGCCCGCGCCCTGTTGCGCGCCGCCGTCTTCGGCAAACTCTCGGTGATGCTGCCGATGGTGACCTTTCCCGACGAGGTCGACAGGATGCGCGAACTGTTCCGTGAAGAGGCAGAAAAGCTCGGCCGCCGCGCCCTGCTGCACCGGATGCCGCCGATCGGCATGATGGTGGAGGTGCCATCTGCTGCATTGATGCTCGACACTTTCGGATCGGCGGCCTTCTTCTCCTTCGGCACCAACGACCTCACGCAGTATCTCGCAGCCTCCGCCCGTGAGGGCGACGAGGCCGATGCCGGCAAGGCGGGACCTGCCGTGCTGCGGCTGATCGAGCATGCGGTAAAGCTTGCCGGCGGCAGGCCCGTCAGCATCTGCGGCGACATGGCCGGCGATCCCCGCTGTCTCCCGGGGCTGCTTGCTGCCGGCCTTCGGCATTTTTCCGTGGCGCCGGCCCGCCGTCCCGCGATAAGATCGGCAATCGTCGGCCTCAACGCCGATGGCACAAGGGCAGCCGGAGAGTAGGATGGCGCGCGAAGACACCGAAGACGCCATAATCGCCTACAAGTCCATTCTGGCGCAGATCATCGACAATAGGCCGTCCGGCACGCGCCAGCGCCTGGCGACGGCGCTCGGCAAGCACCGCAGCTTCGTTACCCAGATCACCAGCCCGACCTATGCGACGCCACTGCCGGCGCGCCATCTCGCGACGATCGTGCGCGTCTGCCACTTCAGCGCCACTGAGGAAGAACGCTTTCTCGAAGCCTATCAAGCCGCCCATCCCGGCAAGCTCCCGGATCTCGGCCATTCCGAGAAATTGCGGCACCTGTCGCTGATGGTGCCCGACTTCGGCGACGACAGGAAAAACCGCCTGCTGGAAGAGGCGATCTCCGATCTGGTGCAGAAGATCGTCGCGATCTCAGGGGCGAGCGAGCAGTGAATGGTGAGCGGACTGACGTAGCGTAATGTTTTTGGCCTTGGGAGGGGCTTGATGAAGAAGTTCATGAACACCGCGGAAACCATGGTCGCCGAAAGCGTCGAAGGCTTCGTGCGCGCCCATGAGGCCTTCGTGGTGTTCGGGGCCGAGCGCAAATGCATCCGCCGCCGCCATCTCACAGCAGGCAAGGTGGCGCTGATATCAGGCGGCGGCGCCGGCCACGAGCCGATGCATATCGGCTTCGTCGGCCAGGGCATGCTCGATGCCGCCTGCGTCGGCCATATCTTCACCTCGCCGACGCCCGCCCAGATCATTGCCGCCATCGAAGAGGCCGATACCGGCGCCGGCTGCCTGCTCGTGGTCAAGAATTACGACGGCGACCTGATGAATTTCGAAATGGCCATCGAGATGGCCGGTGACCGCCACGGCCTCGACATGATCGTCGTCAGCGACGATATCGAGACATCGAGAACGGGCGATGGCCGCGGCCGGCGCGGCGTCGCGGGAACGCTGATCGTCGAAAAGATCCTGGGTGCCGCGGCCGAACGCGGCATGCCGCTCGCCGAACTGAAGCAGCTTGGCGAGGGGCTGAACAGCCGCATCCGGTCGATGGGCGTCGCGCTGAACGGCGTGACGGTGCCGCAGACCGAGCGCACGACGTTTTCGCTCGGACCCGACGAGATGGAAATGGGCGTCGGTATTCACGGCGAGCCCGGTCATGCCAGGCAACCATTCGCTGCTGCCAATACCATCATCGGCGATCTCTGCGAAACCATTATCGCCGACATCGTAGTAACGCCGGGCGCCCGGGCGCTGCTCTTCGTCAACGGCCTCGGCGGCACGCCGCCCGCCGAACTCTACCTCGCCTACGCCGGCGCCCGCCGTTTCATCGAGGAGAAAGCCATCTCGATCGAGCGCTCGCTTGTCGGAACCTACGTCACCTCGCTCGACATGCAGGGACTGTCCGTCACCCTCGCCTTACTGACCGACGAGGAGATCGCGCTTTGGGACGCGCCGGTAGCGACAGCTGCTTTGCGATGGCCGTGACCGCCTTCCCATATCAAATGTAGAGCGGCGCCATCTTCCGCCAGGCGCCGGCGCGGTGGGCGCGGCCGTCCCAGACATGCAGCTGGTGGCGAATGTTCTTTTCGCCGAGCAGCCGGCTGAGATAGCGGTTGTTGTCGAGGAAGGGATCGGCATCGCCGATGGTCAGCACGATGTCGATTTCGCGCAGCCTGTCGAGCCGCCAGTCGGAGCCGAGGCCGGGCAGGAAATGCGTCGGCGTGTGGAAGTAGACGCTGTCGTCGTAATAGCCATCGAACAGGTCGCCGAAGGATTCCACCTTCATCGTCAGGTCGTAGCGGCCGGAAAACGCGACGAGCTTGCGGAAGAGATGCGGGTGACGGAAGACGAGGCTCGCCGCCTGGAAGGCGCCGAGGCTGCATCCATGCACGATGGTGCAATCGTGCGGATTTTTCGCCGCCATCAGCGGCAGCACCTCGTGGAGGATGTAATCTTCCAGCGCCGCATGCCGACGAATGCGCTCGGCCGGATGATGGTGGAAACCATAGAGGCTGTCGGCGGCCAGTCCCTCGATGCAATAGAGCTGCAAATGACCGGCCGAAAGCTTGTCGGCGAGGCTCGCAACCAGGCCGAGCTGCTCATATTCGAAGAAGCGCCCTTCCCGCGTCGGAAACACCAACACCTTGGCGCCGGCATGTCCGAACACCAAGATCTCCATCTCCCGATGCAGGCGCGGACTGTACCAGCTGAGATATTCGCGGTTCATGTCACCCTGAAGAACTGTCCGATCTTGTCGCGAAGCGCCGCCTCTTGTTCAGCGCCTCCAGGGTAATCGAAATGACCGGCGTCCAGGATGAAGGTTTCATTATATTTCCGTATCGCATTTGCGACAGCGAACTGGCAGGGCGGCGCAACGGCAGGATCGAAAAGCGCCACCGCCGTCAGCATCGGCACGTCGATCCGTTGCGCCGCGGTCGCTGCATCGTAGAAGCGCAGCGTCTCCAGCACGTTGCCGTGGTCGGCCTGATATTCCTGCACCGACTGCGCGCTGCCGACACTCGGCAGCTTCAGTCGCAGCGGCTGGTGGCCGAAGCTCGGAAGCGCCAGATGCCCGCGATCGATGCGCTCGTCGTAGGCGATCGCCATCGCCCCGACGCCGGCGCCGAAGCTGATGCCGCTATAGCCGATATGGCCGGAGAGCCAGGGATAGAGCGTAACAAGCGTCGAGACGGCAAGCCAAATATCCTCTACGCAGCCGCCGATGATATAGGTGTCCCGCTTGTCGATATCGTGCAGCACATGCCAGGACGGGTTCTCTGAAATCGGCGGACGCCGGCTCAGCGACAGTCCGCGGCAGCAGGGGAAGATCACCGCCGTTTCCTCGACCGGCAGATTGAAGTCAGGCTGATCCCGCCCGCCATACCCATGCCCGACGACGAGACCTCGCTTCACTTGTCCCTCGCGCGGCAACAGCAGCCAGCCGCCGATCTTGAACGCATCGGTCGAGAGATAGACGAGATCGAGCACGTGCCAGTCGGGATGGCTGAGCTTGCTGCGGGAAAGCACCGGCTGCGGATCGACATCGAGCGCCTTCAGATACCGCGCCTCCCAGAACGCATCGAAGCCCGAAGGCTCTTCCGGCGGTTCGATCGCCAGAAGCTCTTCGAGCCGCATGCCGTAGGTCGGGTCGAAGGCGAAGGGATGTGTCTTGGGAATGCTCATCCGGGCTTTGTCGCGTGAAAGCCCCGGCCGCGCAAGCCTTGCCGCTCCTACTCCGAAGCGGCCATTGGCATCTCTCCTGGCTTCTTCCGCCCGCCGAGGCTCTTGAGGAAAGTGTTCCGATCCCTCCGCCGGATGGCCGTGACCTCACGATTGAAGACGGTATTCTCGCGAAGACAGCGGTTCTCGAACAGGCGCGCTCGGCCCGCCGGCCATCGAGAAGCACCAGCCCGCCAAGGTTCTCACCATCGGCGGCGATTGCCTCGTCGATCTCGCGCCGATCGCCTATCTCAACAAGCGCTATGAAAGCGCTCGGCGTCTTGTGGATCGACGCACATCCGGATGTGCAGCCGACGACGGAAACGCCGCATGCCCATCCGCAGGTGCTCGGAATGCTTGTCGGCCGGGGCGATCCGGACTTTGTGAGCGAGGTCGAAATTCCCGTCGAGGCGGTGCGAGTCCGCGGCTCCTACGGCGCGGGGCAGCGGTATTTGTAGGCGATCAAGGTCGTCATCAGTTCGTCACCACTGGCGTCGCGTATGCCGGGATTCTGTTCGAGGAATGTGCACAGCGTATTGCCGATCGATTCCGCGGTGGTTCCAACCGGCACACAGAAGTTTGCTCCGACGGAATTGAAAAAATAAGCCGAGTTCACCATTGCTTTCGGGACAGGAACGACTTCGGTGAAAATACGGCGGGCGAGATAATCGTCCCGGTTCCACTTGTCCAACCAACCGGCAACATATCCGACGACGAACTGCCGGGAGCCGCTGCAATCAGAATAAAGCAGGTCACCGCTTGAAAAGTCCACGGGAATCTTTGCTGAAACCGTGGCCAGCAAGGTGGCGATAAGAATGCCCGACATAGTCCCTCCCGAAGCTCGCAATAGCGCGAAGCTTTGATCGGAAAGGTGTCGGAAATTAGCTTTAAAAGTGTCATCTTTTCTGCCGCAGTCGAAAGTTGCAGATACCAACCGCCAGCGCTCTTGCGAGGCTGTCTGGCGCAGCGTCGGTTGCACTGTTTCACGCAGAATCCGGCACGGGAAGCTTGCGATTTAATCGGATGCGATATATAGATATCGGCATTCAACAAGCTGGACGGATAGAGCCATGCCCGCATCCAAAAACACAAAAGCACCCGACATGCCCGCCTCCCCGCAACCCGGCGAGAGCAGCAAGAAGCTTTCGAACTTCCTGTGCTTCGCCGTCTATTCCGCCAATCTCGCGTTCGGCCGCGCCTATAAGCCGATCCTGGACGAGCTTGGCCTGACCTACACGCAATATATCGCCCTGGTCGCCCTTTCCGAGGAGGACGGCCAGACGGTCAGCATGCTGGGGGAAAAGCTCTTCCTCGAATCCAATACGCTGACGCCGATCCTCAAGAAGCTGGAATCGGCAGGCTATCTCACGCGCCATCGCGATCCCGCCGATGAACGGCAGGTCCGCGTAAGCCTGACGCCGGCTGGGCGCGATCTCCTCGTTGAGGTCGACCCCGGCGGCACGCTGATTGCCGCCAGTGGCCTCGGCGATGATTTCCCCGTCGTACGGCAATCGGTGACGAGGTTGCGCGACAACCTGTTGCGAGCGCAGGCCGAACCGGAAAAGCCATGATGGCGACAGCAGTCACAAGCTGGTGACATGTTTGCGGCGACGCATTTTCTTCCGCAGCGAGGAGACCACATGCCCGAGATCGCGATGGGTGCCTTGAGCCGCAACGGGATGCTGCTTCTCGCAAGGCGAAATTCGGAGCGCAGGATCTATCCGGGTCGCTGGAGCCTCCCCGGCGGCCATATCGAGAATGGCGAAGACGCCGAGACGGCGATGCGCCGGGAATTGATGGAGGAAATAAGCATCACGCCGGAGCGGTGGCGGCTTGCGGCAAAGTTCGTATCGCAAGCTCCGCCTGAGTCAGCGGCCACCTTTCACGTCTATCACGTCGATCAATGGCAGGGATTGCCGCAACTGGTCGGCGACGAACATACCGAACTCAGATGGTTCACTGCCGCCGAGATCGAACAGGAAACCGAGCTGGCGCCATCCCAGCTCGGTGACATCCTCGCAAGCCTCGCAATACGAGGAAGCGGCAAAGACTGAAAGCGCGGCGCGCTTCGTGATCTACTGCCGCAGCGGCCGGAATGCCGTCCTGAGTTCGGCAGTGAAGGCCATCGGCTGCTCCCATGCGGCGAAGTGACCACCCTTCGCCAGCCTATTGTAGTGGATGAGCTTCGGATAGGCCTTCTCCGCCCAGCTCTGCGGCGCCTGGTAGATCTCGTCGGGAAAAGCACTGACGGCGACCGGGATCTTGATGCCCCTGGGGTCGAAGAAACCTCCGGTCGGATGATGCGCGTTTTCCCAATAGAGGCGTGCCGACGAGATTGCCGTGTTCGTCAGCCAGTAGAGCGTGACATTGTCGAGAATATCGTCCTTCGTCAGCCCCTCGCTCTCTCCGTCGAATACCCGCGCGATCATCCGGTAGCTGCGGATGTCGTGATCGAGCATCCACGCGGCGAGACCAACCGGCGAGTCGACGATCGCGTAGAGCGTCTGCGGCCGGTTGTTCATCTCGATGGCATAGCCGAGCCCATTCTTGTAGAAATCGTCGAGCTGATCCCAGGCGCGTCTTTCGTCCGGCGCGAGATCAGCGGGCGGCGGGCCGCCGGCAGCGAGAGCCTTGGCGATGTCGGCGGGAACCGTAGCGGCCATATTGGTGTGGATGCCGAGCAATCCCGGCGGTTGCTGCACCGCCATCAGTTCGGTGACCGCATTGCCCCAGTCGCCGCCCTGCGCCGCGAACTTCGTGTAGCCGAGGCGCTGCATCAGCGTCGTCCAGGCATGCGCGATGCGGGGCGGATTCCAGCTTCCCGATCCCGTCGGCTTCGCGGAAAAGCCGTAGCCCGGCAAAGACGGGATCACCACATCAAAGGCGTCTTCTTCGCTGCCGCCGTGCGCTGTCGGATCGGTGAGCGGTTCGATGATCTTCAACTGCTCGATGATCGATCCAGGCCATCCATGCGTCATGATGATCGGCAAGGCTTTTTTATGTTTGGAGCGGACGTGAATGAAATGAATGTCAAGCCCGTCGATCTCGGTGATGAATTGCGGGAAGGCATTGAACCGCGCTTCCATCTTGCGCCAGTCGTAATCCGTCGCCCAATGGTTCGCGAGCTTCTGGATCGTCGAAAGCTGTACGCCCTGCCCGTCGCCTGCAACCGTTTCCTTGTCGGGCCAGCGGGTCGCCGCAACGCGCCGTCTGAGATCGTCGAGCTGATCCTGAGGGAAGCTGACGCTGAACGGGCGGATCTCCTCGCCGTTCGCCCACGCGCCGGGCACGCCGGCGATAAGGCTGATGGCTCCGGCGGCGGCCGTGGCCGCAAGCAGCTCGCGCCGCGTCGGCGATAATGAAAATGTGGGGGACATGACGCTCTCCTATCGTTCGATCTGCGTGGACGGGATACGAGGATCGACTGGCCGGCCTCGTTTGTAACAGCAGGTCATTCGCGTCTGCCCGGGACTATGCGCCCGGGCATTCCGGGGGTCAATTCACCCCTCAGGCTATGCCTCTGCTGCCCTGGCTGCTTTTCAGGCTGGCGCGACGACATTGCTGCAAGCGCGCCCTGCTCCATCATCTCGGCCGCTTTCGCATAGCCGCCGCCCATTCCGTCGAGGAAATGCAGGTGCGAATCCGGCCGGCCCGACGGCACCAGGCAGGTCATCAGCGCATGCGATTGGCGGTGCAGGCCGAAATCGATCTCGCCGCGTGCCCTTGCCGCGACGAGAATGGCTTCGACGCTGTCGATCTCTTCCGGCGCGCAATCCAGCGTCAGACGCAGACCGTCGTCGAATTTGCGGAAATCCGAATTGGAGGCGACTTCGGACCAGGCTGTCGCACTGACCTGCTTTGCGCCATCCCTCGGCACCGCGCTCTCTGCCGAAATCGGATAAGACCGGCGCGATGCAGTATCGAAAACAGCAAGCACGCGCTTCGCCAGCGCCGCAAAAATCTCCGGGCTGGTGTGGTCGCGAGGCTCGACCAACAGCGACAGAATCTCTCCCTGCCGGCTCGGGAACGGCGCCCAATCGCAGCTGAGGCCTGTGAGGTCCGGCCTCGTTGCGTAGCGCCCCGGCTTGACCAGATAGCGGCCATTCTTGATCTGCTGCTCCGCCCATTTGAGGCCGCCGCCTGCAAACATCGCATAAGTCGCAGTCTCGGAGGCGGCATAGCGCGCGATCTTCACGTCGCGACCGGCGGCGCGGATCTCGCGCACGCTCAGCAGTCCGACACGAAGGTCGAGGTGAAGATCAGTCGTGGCGAAACTCGCCACCTGCCGCAAGGCCGATGTCGCGGCCATGATCCCGTGCGGCGGCAACGCGAAGGCCGCTCCGTCCCCGCGAAACACGAAGGGGAAATCGAACGAGCCCCAGGCATTGCCGAGTGCCGCGATGATCGAGGCGCCGGCATAATTGACGTCTTCATAGCGCCCTGCCCCGATCGCCGCCGTCGAACTGACGACGTCGGTGATGCCGATCAGCCAATCATCGGGCAGCGGCTCGTAGACATCGGGATCGACCACGAGCGAAAACTCGTCATAGGCCCGGTGTGGCTCTGCATGGCTGTCGATCATGGCATATTCTCCGGATCGGTTGATAGAGGCTGGTTCGGGTCTGCCGCAAATCGGCAGACCCCCGCTTCGAAGATGACGGCGAAATGCGCCGGCCCTTCCGGTCAGACAAGCCGGGTTTCGACGTCGATATTGCCGTGCGTCGCCTTGGAATAAGGGCAGATGCCATGGGCTGCCTCAATCAGTTCCTCGGCGACGTCGCGTTCGATACCGGACAGGCTGACATTGAGGCGCGCACGCAGGAAGAAGGAGCCGTTGTCGGTATTGAGAGTGATCTCGGCGTCGACCTCGGGACCGGCGGGCAGCGCGATCTTGCGCTGCGAGGCGGCAAGCTCGATGGCGCCGATATAGCAGGCCGACCAGGCGGCGCCGAACAGGTTCTCGGCCGCCGGATGCGGCTGCGGCAGCTTGATGTCGAGCGTGCCGTCGCTGCTGCGTGCATAGCCCTCGCGGCCGCCGGCGATGTGGGTCTTGCCAGTGAAAAGAAGCTTCTCGGTCATGATGGTGTCCTTTCGATGGATTTATATCGCATCCGCTTTATTCGGATGCGCCTTAATATTCCTATTGGAAATCGATGTCAACACCATTCCGATTTAATCGGATACGATTTATTTATTTTGACCGCAGGTGGAAGGCTGCCTCGTGGAAGAGCGCGTTGTTGCTGAGCTGGAAAACGGCCTGATTGGCGTTAGGGTCTCAAGACCGCGGCCGGCCGTCGTCGAAGAGGGTGGCGAGCCACTGATAATATCGCGGCTGCTTCTGTCGCAACTGGCTGCGCGAATAGGGCGGCCGTTCGATATCGCCGAACAGGTACACGCTCGCCGTGACAGCGAAGAATTCCCGATCGTTGCTCATCATGTAGGAATCGCCGGGCCAAAGCCCGCGGCCGTTGTTGAAGAATTGCCCGACATCGCCATTGCCGAATCCGCCGGGCAGCATCCGGTCGTTATAGGCGTGCAGAAGCTCGTGCAGGATGATCGGTTTGTCGGGATCGAGGCTCCTGACACGCAGGTCGATGCCGGTCTTGCTGCTGTAATGGCCGGGACCGAAACCGGCGGCGGCGGGATTGGCCCAGATCGGAATCGTCCGCATGAAGGCGAGGACATCGGGCTTCAGATTGACATGCTCGACGATGTCGAGCTGCCTTTTGACGGCCGCGACCATCTCCTTGTCGGGGTCCGCACCTCTGGCATTGGTGAGATCGACCCGCCATCCATGATAGCTGAAAACGAGCGGATCGGCGGCCGCCACTCCTGCTGTTGCAACACTGATGGCGATGGCGGCACAAAGCCCCAGGATCATCGAAATCGTCCGCACCGGCCCCTCCTCGGCGTGTCACGCTGCCGACTGTCGCATAGGCGACCAGAGGGCACAATCATGTCGCCGCAGCATTGGAGCCGTTGAGGTGAGACCGGCGCTCAGACGTTCTCTTTGTTCCGAACCTTTTCCTTCGGCTCCACCGGCGCATCCGGTGTCGGGGCGAGCAGCTTGCGCAGGGAGGCGATCTTGTCCTTCACCAGCGGCCGGAACCGCGTCGCGCGGTAGGGCATGTCGGCAGCGCCATAACCTTCCGGGCCGTCATCATTGCCTCGGTGGATTTCAGCGAGCTTGACGCCGATGAAGGTGCCGTCGACATAGTGGGTATATTCGCCGACCCAGCGGATCGTGTAGATCTCGCCTTTGCGAATGAGCTGGTCGATGCTGACATGCTTGAAGGTATCGTTGATGCAGACGACCTTCTGGCCGACATGGAATTCATAGCTCATGGATCAGACTTTCCAATAGCAATCCGCCTCGCCGGTCCATAGCGCGTCCGGCGGCTGGGATGAACTCTTTTCTTGAACCAGGGCCCAATTGCCGCGGCGGCAGCCGCGCCTTCGCCTAATCGCAATAGACCTTGCCGCTCTTGCGGGAGCGCAGATCGAAGTGGAAGTGGTTCCAGTGTTCCGGGTTGCTGCCCGGCCCGAGCACGGTATTGAAGTAGCGGCAGCTGTCGGTGCGCACCGCCTTCAGGAGCCGGCCCTCGCGATAGGAGAACAGACCCTTCTTGCGCACGTCGATCGCGTGGCCGTTCTTCAGCACGAACTTGCCGACGTCGATGGCATTGCCGCGCGCATGTTCCGACATCGGATTATACCGCTGCCGGCTGTTGTTCATGCGCCGGCAGGAATAGCCGCCGAGCGGCTGGATCGTCTTGATGCCGCTCCAGTAGCGAAAGCGGGCGGACGGCGCCAGCTCGTTCTTCACCCATTTGGCGAAGGCGAGCGTCACCTGGCAGTTCAGCGTCACGGCCGGCTTGACGCCGATATTGCCGGAAAGCCCCTTCAGCGATACCGGATAGGGCACCTGGCAGGCCGGCCCTTGCGAGATCGGCGGCTTCTCGTCGAAGAGCACGCCCATGCGCTTCAGCTCGCGCCGGCAGGCAAGCTCGGAGGCCGGCATGACGCTCGGATCGACCGGCGCGACGGGCTCGCTCATCATCGGGTTGTTTGGCCGCAGCATCGCCACTTCTTCGCTCTCGTCCTCTTCGGGAACGCGGGTTGGCTCCAAGACCGGGCTGCCGTCGTTCCAGGCGGGTGTCCGGCTCATCTCGGCCTGTGCTGCCGGCTGCGGCATTGACCGCGGCGCCGGCTGGCGCATCGGCTGGTTGATCTGAGCCGGATTGTCGGTGCCGATGCCGTCGACGACAGGTTCGCTGGCATTGCCCTCGGCGATCTGCTGCTGTTGTTCCTGCGCCAGCCCGACGACCGGTTCGGCCCCGAGTTCTTCATCCATGTTGACGCCGCCGGACGGGACAACGAGGTTCTGCGTCCCGCCCCAGTTGCCGTTCGGCTGGCCGGCCGCCAGCGCCTCATCGCTGTCGATCATCGGCAGCTTGCGGCCTCGGCCTGCCGGCGCGGCCAGTGTCTGCGGCGCCTGTGCCGTGTGACCGGCGCCGGCGAGATTCGGCGTGTCGAGATAATCGACCGAACTCTGGCTGGTATCGACCGGCGCGTTCGAAACGGGATAGGAGGCCTGACTTTCCGCGGGCGCAAGGCGCTCCGCACGCGCCATTTGCACGGCAGGCGCCATGCGCGCGGCACCCCGCGACGGCGAAATCGAACTGACCCTGGTGCCGTTGTCGACATTGGCCGGCGGCACCAGCCCATCGCTGATCGAACAGGTCGTCAGCGCCGCCGACAGCAGCACGGGCAGGAAGGCTCGCCGAGGAAAGGAAACAAACGCCATACTCTTATCGCTTCCATAGGCCGGCCGCAGAGTGACCGAAAAAACTCGGTCCAATTTTAATTAAAAACGGTGAATGAAAACTTACCGGCACAATCTGGACGCGACAGATATGAAAAAGGCCGGTCGCCCGGCCTTTGATCTGTCCCGTTTCTCACGCTGCCCGTGTGTAGCGGGCCTGAGGGGGCTGCTCTCCGCGCAGGCGGAAGTTCGCAAGCAGCGCCTTCAATTGGGTGCTCTCGTCAGCGAGTGTGCGACTTGCCGCCGTCGTCTCCTCGACCATCGCCGCATTCTGCTGCGTCATCTGGTCCATGTGGTTGACGGAGCTGTTGATCTCGTTCAGTCCGGTCGACTGCTCGCGCGCCGCAGTCGCGATCGAGGCGACGTGATCATTGACCTGGTTGACCAACGCCTCGATTTCCAAAAGCGCATCGCCGGTCGAGCGCACCAGCGCAACGCCGCCTTCGACTTCGGTTGCCGACCGACTGATCAGCTCCTTGATCTCCTTGGCCGCGTTGGCCGAGCGCTGGGCGAGTTCGCGCACTTCCTGGGCAACGACGGCAAAGCCGCGGCCCGCCTCTCCGGCCCGCGCCGCTTCCACGCCGGCATTGAGCGCCAAAAGGTTCGTCTGGAAGGCAATCTCGTCGATCACCGAGATGATCTGGTTGATGCGGCTCGACGATTCCTCGATCCGGCCCATCGCGGTGACCGCGTTGCGAACGATGTCGCCGGAGCGGCCGGCGCTCGCCTTGGTCTCGGCCACCATCTCGCGCGCCTCGTTCGCCCGCTCGGATGCAGTCTTGACCGTGGCGGTGATCTCATCGAGGGCGGCCGCCGTCTCTTCGAGTGCCGCCGCCTGCTGCTCGGTGCGCTTTGACAGATTGCCGGTCGCCTCGCTGATGTCGGATGCGCTGCCGTTGACCACCCGGCTCGATTCAGCAATCGCGTGGATGACGCCGTTCAGCGCATCGACGGCGGCGTTGAAATCATTCCTGAGCTTGGCGTAGTCCTCACCGATATCGCCGATTGCAACGGTGAGGTCGCCGCTTGCAAGCCTCTCCAGGCCGACGCCGAGCGCCTGCATGGCGCGGTTTTGCCGCTCGGAAGCCGAGCGCAGGCTCGCTTCGTTGCCGCGGCGTTCGTCCTCGATCTGCCGCTGCCTTTCGTCTTCACGGCCGCGCAGCGCGCTGCGTTCGTCGACGGAGTCGCGCAGCACCAGCAGCGCCTTGGCCATCTGGCCGACCTCGTCGCGGCACGCACTGCCGGCAATCTCCACCGATGCTTCCTCGGCGGCGATCGCATTCATCGCCGTCTTCAGCCGGGCGATCGGCGCCGTAACGCTGCGCACGATGGCGTAGGCGATCGCGATCGTAAGTGCTGCGCCGAGCAGGCAGAGCGCTGCCGCCCAGATCGCATTCTGACGATACAGCGCCGCCAGGTCATCGGCGTAGACGCCAGTGCCGACGATCCAGCCCCAGGGCTCGAAGCCGGCGACATAGGAATATTTCAGCACCGGCTCATCGGCGCCCGGCTTCGGCCAGTAATAATCGACGAAGCCCTTGCCGTCCTTCTTCACCTTGTTGACGAACTCGACGAACAGGAACTTGCCGGTCGGGTCCTTCATCTGGGAGATATCGGTGCCGTTCAGTTGCGGCTTGATCGGGTGCATCACCATGGCGGGGCGCATGTCGTTGATCCAGAAATAGCCGTCGGCGCCGTAGCGCATCGCGCCGATCACGTCCTTGGCCGCCGCCTGCGCCTGCTCGCGGGTCATGGTGCCCGCCTGTTCCATCTTGTAATATTTGTCGAAAATGCCGAGCGCCGTCGCCTCCATCTTCTCCAGCCCCGCTTTCCGCTCCGCTTGCAACTCGGAATAGGAATAGTTCAGAAAGAAGACCATCGTCGCCGCAAGCACGGCAAGCGTGAAGCCGACGAGGCAGTAAAGACGGGTGGAAATCTTGACGTTGCGCATGAGGGTTCCCGGCGATTCTTACATTTGTAGTTCGTCACATACTGGAACAGCTGAATTACCGGACGGTAAAGTTGGATTAGTGGATTCTCACATAACGTAAGGTGAGGCGACGGTTGCAAAATTGAACCACCTGAATTTGAAGGGAATTTAAATCGCTGCGAGCTGCGAATATTAGTCCCGCAGCCGGCCGTCCCACTGAAAGGCATTGGTACGGACACGGAGTTCGCCTAACGTCACGACAGAATCGATCCAGACAGTGAGGGATTTTCCATGACCGACACCGCCAAGCCCAGAGGCGAACTGACGCTGCGCACGCTCGCCATGCCGGGCGATGCCAATCCGGCCGGCGATATCTTCGGCGGCTGGGTCATGGCGCAGATGGACCTTGCATCCGGCATCCGCGCCGCCGAGCGCGCCAAGGGCCGCGTCGTCACCGCAGCGGTTAAGGAAATGGCCTTTGAGCTGCCGGTCAAGATCGGCGATACGCTGTCGGTTTATACCGATGTCGAGCGTGTCGGGCGTACCTCGATCACGCTGATCGTCGAAGCCTGGGCGCATCGCTCGCGCTACGCCAAGATGGAAAAGGTAACCGCCGGCACCTTCATCATGGTGGCGCTCGACGAGGAGGGCAAACCCAAGGCCGTCCCCGCGGAGTGACAAGCTTGAACCCGAGGGGATAAGGCATGGAAACGGTCAGCTCGCCGGAGGTCTTCCTTCACATCAAGGTGGTGATGGGCATGGTCATCAGCCTTTCACTCGCGAGGCTGCTCACTGGCATCGCCGGCATCGTCCAGCATCCGGCCAAGGCGAAGGTTTATCCCGTTCACCTTGGCTGGGCCCTGTCCCTGTTCCTCTTCATCATCCATATCTGGTGGTGGGAATACCGGCTGCAGGCCGTGCCCGCCATCGGCTTCGGCATCTATCTCTTCCTCGTCTGCTTCTGCAGCCTGTTCTTCCTGCTCTGCGCCCTGCTCTTTCCGGCAAGCCTCGACGAATATGGCGGCTACGAGGAATATTTCATTTCGCGACGCAAATGGTTCTTCGGCGTCCTCGGCCTGATCTATGCCGTCGATATCCTCGATACTGCGATCAAAGGTCCGGAGCGCATCCTATCGCTCGGCTGGGAATATCCCGCCCGCAATCTCGTCTACATCCTCCTCTGCGCCCTCGCCGCCTGGACCGCGAACCGCCGCTTCCACACGACCTTCGTCATCGTCAACCTGGTCTATCAGGTCAGTTTCATCTTCCGGCTTTATGATGTGTTGGGGTGAGGAGCGGTCGGGCGAAGCCCGAGCAATCGATCCAGTGAATCGATTGCAGCGACGAACGCCCTGAGCCCAAGCGAAGGGCCGGGCAGCGCCTCACACCTTCAAAAACTGCGACCCCTTATCAAACGCCAGCCCGGAAAATATCTTCCCTGTCAGATCATCCACGCCGACATCGAACTGCCGGTAGAGCATCGCCGCCGCCACCTCGCGCACGTCAGCCGTCGGCATCAGGTCGCGGTTGTCGAGCAGCTGACCATCGCCGATCCCCGGCCAGCGGCCGAGGATGCGCCCGCCGTTGATCGCGCCGCCGGCAAGGACAGCGCAGCCGCCGGTGCCGTGGTCGGTGCCGGCGGAGCCGTTCTGGCGGACGGTGCGGCCGAATTCCGTCACGGCGAGCACCACCGTCTTTGCCCAGATCTCCGAGCCCAGCGCCGCCTTCAGCGTGTTGATCGCCTGGGCGAGATCCCCTGCCGGCCGCTTGAACTGGCTGGCCTGGCCGATATGGGTGTCCCATCCGGTGATTGAGAAGCTGGCGATGCGGTAATCGCCCTTCAGCATGTTGGCCGCGAGCGCCGCGACGTCGCCGATCTTCTCGCCGCGCTCACCGTCCGGCTCGACCATCATCGCGGCGCTGTCGGCCCGCGTCGCCTCGGCAAGTGCAGCCGCGAAGGGCGGATCGCCGGCATAGAGCCGCGCAAGGAACTGCATCTCGTCACGCGCCGGCGCCAGGTTGGAATCCGATGCCCAGACGTCGACATTGTTCGGCCCGGAGAGGATCAGCTCCGTCGACGTATTGACGTCGATCGCCTTGCGCGCATCCGAGCGGGGAATGACCGCGAGCACCCGGTTCAGCCAGCCGGTCTTTTCCTCGGCGACATGTTCGCCGCCGGACTCAAGCATGTCCTGCCCGTCGAAATGGCTGCGCTGGTCGCGATAGGGCGTCGACACCGCATGGATGAAGGCGAGTTCTCGGCTCTTCCAAAGCGGCATCAGGTTGGCGGCGGCGGGATTGAGGCCGAAATGCCCATCGAGATCGAGAAGTCCGCTGTCCGGCGTCAGCGCCAAGGTTGGCCTGAGCGCGGCAAAACCGGCGTCGCCGTAAGGCTGCACCAGGTCAAGCCCGTCCATCGCGCCGCGCAGGACGATGGTGACAAAACGATTATCGCCCGGCATCGCCGCAAAGGTGACCGGCGTGAAGACGGGGGCGGCGGCAAGACAGCAGGCAGAGGTCAGAAAGCCGCGGCGGGAAAGCAAAATCCGGTTCATTGGGAGCCTCCTATCGGCGGTTGAATTCCGGCGATGCCAGCACCAGCGTCAAACCGCTGATCTTGTTCGGCGCCTGCGACACCACTCGGATCGTTTCATCGCGCGCGGCATCGGCAAGCGTCGATCTCAGGAACTCGCGCGGATCCTCGTCGCGACCGAACTGCGCCGCAGCCCGCCTTGCCCAGGCCAGGCGCTCGGCAAGCTGGCTGCCGGTGATCCAGGCGGAAAAGCCTTCCTCGAAACCGGCCGGGCTCGGCGGCTGCCAGGTCGGCTGCCCCATGCGCTTCAGCGCCCCCTGCCCCAGTGCGCGCGCCGCCCGAAAGGCCTTGAGCCGTTTGTCCCGCGCCTCTCCGGCGGGATCCGTCGTCACTGGCGCTCCCGCCATGCCAGGCGTATTGGCCGCCATATCGCCCTCATCCGTTCCTTGCTGATTGGCCGCCAGGAAGCTGCCGACGACGCCGTTGACCGGCCCTGCATTCAGCGCCCTCAGACCAGCAACAACAAAATCGAACGGCTGACGTGCTTTGGCGCCCTCGTTTTGCCAGGCGGCGGGATGACCGAGCATGGCGGTATAGACGGCGATGAGGTCGCCATCCGTCTTCTTCCAGGCGGCCGCCATATCGGAGACCATCCCCTCGTCTGGTTGGTCGGAGACGAAATGCACCGCGAGCTTACGGCTGATATGGGCCGCCGTCTTCGGATGGACCGAGAGGTCATCGAGCATGTCGAGATAATCCTCGCGCGAGCGCCGCCGCCCGCCATAACTGATGCCGAGCACCTCATGCGTGCCGGGCTCCGAAATGTTCGGCCGAAAGGCAATATCCATCTCCTTGCGGTCGATAGTGAGCCCCGTCAGCACCATGGCCGCGGCAGTAACATCCGCCTGGGTATAGCCGCTGCCGGCGCCGAGCGTGTGGAGTTCCAGGAGCTCGCGTCCGAGATTTTCGTTCAGCCCCTTGTTGCGCTTGACGCCGCCGGCCGAATCCGGCCCGAGCGAATCCGCCTGATCGAGGTAGATCAGCATGGCGGGATGAGCGGTGGCGCTACGCAGAAGATCGCCGAACCTGCCCGAAATGAACGGCCGGATTGCCTCGGCCTCGTAGAGCGGCACGATAAGGCGCATCGGCAGGCTCTTGTTGGCGCTGGTGGAGAAATGATTGGTCCAGAAGGTCGAAAGCCGCTCGTAAAAGCCGTAGGGCGACAGCACCGCCTGCATCAGCCGCAGGTTCGCATCGTGCTGGAACTGCTGCTGCGCCTGGCGCTGCACAGCCTTGCGCATCTCGCGCCGCGTGGGATCGTCGGTGACTGTCTTGGCATCTTCCCTGATCTGCTTCAGCTGGTCCTGCAGGCTGAGGATCGCCCGATGACGCATGTCGGGGCCGCCGAGCGGAAAATCCGGCGTTGCCGCCGCGCCTTTGGACAACTGCCCGATCAGCTCATCCTTGCTTTGCGGCGCCGCCTCGCCCGGCCGGAAACCATAACCGAAGCGGATCGCCGCCATCGTCGGGAAAGAGAGGCTCATGCCCGATCACCTCCTGATCACTTGATGTTGACAGGCTGACAGCCGATTGCGACGGGAATCTGTATGAAATGCGGCGATATCACGACATGGACGATTTGTAATCTGCTGATAAGGCTCAGGTTTCATGCAGCACAGAGAAGGCCGGAACGTCTGTACGGAATTCCTCGCCGATATTTTTGAGAACGAAGACGATGATGAAAAATGAAACACATCGTCCAGCCGAGATAGCTGGCAATCCGCTACTGTGCTGCTGCGGCCCTCGCCCTTCGAGGCCCTGAGGGGCACATCAGGATGAGATCCTCGAGCCGTGGCGCACCTGCTTAAACCACCCTGCCCCGGCACGCCCAAGCCACAGACGCGAACGACCGCGGCCCGTCCGGCTCGCCCGCTTCGTAGGCTGCCCTGAGGGCGGCATCCACCGCTTTGCGCTTCTCCGGCTCGAGCCCGGAGACATATCTCCCAAGCGGTCCCTCGCCGGCCGCGATCGGCTGCCAGTAATCGTCGAAGGAACGGTAATTCATCCGGATCAGAAGCGACGTCTCCTCGACATCAGCGAGGCCCTCCGCCATGAAGCTCTGCTTCATCTCCCCCGGCCGCATCATTGGCTGGAAGCAATATTTGCGGCGTACCGGCAGCGCGTTCTCGTCGAGCATGACGACCGTATCCCACATCATCCGCATGCCCGACATGCCGCCGTAATGGTCCCAGACCGCGGCGGCGACCGTGCCGCCGGGCCGCACGACGCGGGCCATCTCGGCCACCGCCTTGCCCGCTTCCGGCACGAAATGCAGGACGAGCAACGACATCGCTCTGTCGAAACGGTCATTCTCGAAGGGCAGCGCACAGGCATCCGCCTGCTGGATCGTGATCCGCGGATCGCTATTGGCCCGCTCTGCCGCCTCGACAAACACAGGCGAATAGTCGATAGCGGCGATTTCCCGCAGCCCCCGCCTCTGCTCAAGCGTGAACGTCAGGCTGCCGGTGCCGCAGCCGACATCGAGCACGCGATCCCCATCCGCCAGCCCCGCGAAGTCAATCAGCATAGGCGCCAACGTCCGGCTCCACCGGCCCATAAGCCTCTCATAGCCATCTGCACTTTCGACATGGAAACTCGACGGCATGGAAGCCTCCCCTCCAAGGACGACGGCTCATTATGAACTGGCCGCCGCCCGCTGCAAAGGGATAGTGGTTCTGAAACTGGAGGGGTTTCTCCGTGATCCCCGGCCCGCGCCGAGGATCTGCCATTCTTGATGGCCGCGGGATCGCCTCACCCGGTCGCCCTGTCGAGAACGCTCCAGTCAAACGCGCGCGCCCAATCGCGGTAGCGGTGCCAGCCGACCTCAGGGAAATCCCGGCGCAGGGCGGCGATGTCGGCGTCGTAGCCGGTGCGGTCGAACCATCCGAACATCAGCGCCGCATCCTCGCTCTGCTGCCGCATTGCGGCAATCGGTAACTCCTGGTAGGCGATCGGGCGCCCTAGCGTTTCGGAGAGGATCCTCACCTGCTCCTCGCCCGACAATTCGTCACCCGCAATGTCGAAACGCTGCCCGAACACCTTTTCGCGCCGTTCGGCCAAGGCCGCGACGAAGGCGCCGATATCGGCGAGGCAGATTTGCTGCAGCACGCGCGCGGGCGGCAGCGCCGCGGCATAGACACCCTGGCGCAGCCCGTCGATAGCCCACGGCGCCGCGGTGTTTTCCATGAAGGCGACGGGTGCACTGACCGTGTAGGGAATGCCGAGACCGGCAATATGTTGCTCGACCAGATATTTGCTGTCGAAATGCGGAATGCCGGTCTTCTTGTCGGCATCGCCGACGGAGGAATAGATCAGGTGGCCGATGCCGGCGGCCTTCGCCCCATTGGCGGCGGTTATGCCCTGGCGGGTTTCCGCTTCCGTTCCGGCCTCATAGCTGTTGCCCATCAGGAACATCGTGTCGACGCCGCTTGCGGCCTTCGTCACCGACGCCGCATCATCGAGATCACCCCCGACGATCTCCACTCCGGCCGCGGCCAGCCGATTTGCGGCGTCGCTGTCCGGCCTGCGGCTGATCGCCTTGACGCGATGCCCCCGCGCCATCAGTGCGCGCGCGACCGCGCCGCCCTGCTGGCCGGTGGCGCCGGCTACCAGAACGCTTCTTCCATTGCTCATCTCTCTGCTCCTTGTGGTTGGCGATGAGCCAGAAGATAAGACCTGTCGAATTGAACCATAATAGGCTACATCAGGGAAACATCGTGCCACTGGTGAATACAATGCTGGATCTCAACGACATCCTTATCTTCGCCCGCGTCGTCGAGGCCGGCAGCTTCACCGCCGCCGCCCGCCTGCTTGCCATGCCGAAGACGACGGTCAGCCGCCGTATCGCTGCGCTTGAGCGCGAGGTGGGTGTGCGGCTGCTGCAGCGCACCACCCGCAGCCTCAGGCTGACGGATGCGGGGCGCCTTTATTACGAGGAGTGCAGCGCGGCGCTCGGCGCCTTCGAGCAGGCAAATCTGCGCCTGGCCGAGGCGCGGGCGGAGCCCGCCGGCACGATCCGCATCTCCGCACCGGTCGGCTTCGGCGGTCATTTCCTTTCCGCCGCCATCTCCGATTTCCTGGCAATCTACCCCAAGACGAAGGTGGAATTGCGCCTGACCGACGACAGGCTCAATCTCATCGAGAACGGCATAGACCTCGCCTTCCGCACCGGCATTCTGGAGGATTCGACGCTGATCGCCCGCAAGCTCGGCTCGACCTACAGGATTCTCTGCGCCAGCCCCGACTATCTCGCCCGCTGCGGCGTGCCGGATCGTCCGGCGGACCTCGCCCATCACGCCTGCGTCATCGCGGGTCCGTCGGCGGCTGGTGCGCACTGGGTGCTGGAGAGCGCCGGCATCAAGGAAACGGTCACGGTGTCCGGACGTTTCGCCGCCAACGAAATTCAGGCGGTCATGACTGCCGCGATCGCCGGCTTCGGCATCGCACAGTTGCCGCAAAGAATGGCTGCGGCTTGCATCGCGGACGGCCGGCTGCGGCGCGTCCTCGACGGCTACACGACCCCGCCCGGCGGTCTGCATGTCGTCTATCCCAGCAACCAGCACGTGTCGCCGCTGGTCAAGGCATTCATCCAACTGGCGATCGATCACCTGAACGTCGGAAAAGGCGCAATCGAGGCACCGGCGATCACACCTCGATGAGCCTGCGGGCCGAGCGGGATAAAGAGGAAGGCCCAGCCGTCGCTAGGCGCCCCTTTCACCGCCAAAGGAAATCTGGCCCCGTGCTTTGCGACGTCAATTTGAGCGTCCCGTCCGGTTGAACAACATAGGTCTCGAAGACACGGTAGCCGAACGCGCCGAGAAAGGTGTGGTTGACCACCGTTCCCGGGCGATAGGGCGAATGAATGACCTTACCGCCATAGGTGAGACTGCCCTGTAGCGGCTGCGGTTCGCCTGAAGTACTGGCGCAGGCCGTGAGGGCGAAGAAAACGGCAATGAGCGCGTGCTTCATCCTGGCATCTCCTCCCGGTGACAATGGCAGCGGAAGAATACGACTTTACGCAGTCAGAAGACAGCGTTCTTGCCTTCGTAATCTCTGCGCAGGGACTGCGCCCGGGAAAGCGCGCTGGCGATCCTTTCGTCGGTAAAGGGCTTGGCGATCACATCGAGGGCGCCTTCGATGCCATTCCCAACGCTTTCCGGACTGCCGGTGACGAAGATCACGTCGACCCCGTGGCGATCGATCAGCCGGCGTGCGAGCCGCGCGCCGCTCAAGCCGTCGGCAAGGCTGAGATCGACCAGTGCGACATCGCTTCTCTGAGCATAGGCGAGCGCCTGCTCGATTGTCGAAACCGGCCCGACAGTCTGGTGGCCAGCATCCTGCGCGATACGCTCGAGTTCCATGGCAATAATGTTCTCGTCTTCAACGATCAGGACTTTCATGGATCTTCCTCCTCCCATGGGCAAGCGGGCCGCCGGGCACACCGACGGCAACCGCTACAACGCAACTTGCCCTCGAAAGTTTCCGAGGTAAAAGGCATGCGTGTCGAAATGGTAACTGATTTCCTCGTGTCATCGGCGCTACCGTTCGATGCTGCCATTGCGCCGGATCTTCCTTTGCAGGAGCAGGATGCCATAGAGCAGCGCTTCGGCCGTCGGCGGACAGCCGGGAACATAGATGTCGACCGGCACCACGCGGTCGCAGCCGCGCACGACGGAATAGGAATAATGGTAGTAGCCACCGCCATTGGCGCAGGAGCCCATGGAGATTACGTAGCGCGGTTCCGGCATCTGGTCATAAACCTTGCGCAGCGCAGGCGCCATCTTGTTGCACAGTGTGCCCGCGACGATCATCAGGTCCGACTGCCTTGGGCTTCCGCGCGGGGCGACGCCGAAGCGCTCGACATCGTAGCGCGGCATGGACATCTGCATCATTTCGATGGCGCAGCAGGCCAGACCGAAGGTCATCCACATCAGCGAGCCCGTGCGCGCCCAGGTGATGAGTTCGTCGGTGCTGGTGACGAGAAAACCCTTGTCGGCAAGCTCGGCATTGATCGTGCCCATCATCGGGTCCCCCTGCCGCTGTTCGCCGGGGAATTGGAAATCGCCGGGCGCCGGGCGCGGTTGCGTGAAGGACGGCATCGTCTTCTCCTGTGAGCCGACCTCAAACCCAGCGCACACGACAAAGTTCCGGCCGCGCCGGTCCCGGTGCGATAACGGACACGCGTCCTGATTTCTGTTCTGAGATGCGACGCTCAATGCCGAAGGATTGCCCGGCCCGATCGCTAGTCCTTATCGAGGAACCAGCGGATGGCGGCGTCGTTCCGACACCGCGAGAGCGGCAATTGCCGTACGGAGTAAATACGGGTGATTCCCTCCTCACCGTCCGTGTCGACGTCCATGCAGGCGCAGGCATAACCATGCGCGGCATAGGTGTAGACAAATTCGCCGGTCGTCAGGTCCGGGATCTTGTCCATTCCCTCGGCCGCCTTGTAGCCGCTGCCATTGTCCATGATGGTCCAGCCGCCGCCGGCATCCATGAGCAACCATTTGGCCATCGAGGGATTGTCCAGCCAGCCGCAGCGGCGTTCGGCATGCGCCGCGGCGGGCAGGAGAAGCATCATCAGAACAAGCGCAGGCAATCTGGCCATCGGCCCCTCCAAGTCACCTCCCACTATGCATGGTCGGTGCCCGGCAAGGCAACAGCGGTTTTCCGATTGGCCTGGGACGATGTCCACAGGTGTCATCCATCCGCCCTCGCCCTTCGAGGCTCCGGCCTACGATTTCGCCTTTGCTGCTTCCTCCCGGAACGCCGCCTCGCCCGCATCGGAGACTTCGACCCATTTCTTGTCGGGCTCGGCGTCGGCAACGTAACTGTCGTGCCAGTTCCACCATTTGTAGGTCGGGGTCTGCGGATAGCCAGCAGGGGAGTCCTCCCAGACTTCCTGGCGCCCGAGCGGCGTGATGTCGAGATAATTCCAGGTGCCGCCCATCTGCTCGTCGCCGCGGTTGTTGACGAAATAGGTGCGGAAGATGCGCTCGCCGTCGCGGTAGAAGACATTGGTGCCGTGCCACTCGTCGACGCCGAAATCCTTGTCGAAGTCGTCGGTGATCGTCACCCACGGCATCGTCCATCCCATCCGTTGCTTCAGCCGCGCTATGTCGGTCTGCGGCGCGCGCGAGGCGAAGACCAGCGTCGTCTCGCGGGCGTTGAGATGGGCGACATGGGCGACCTGATCGGCAACCATCGAGCAGCCGCGGCAGGCATGCTCGGGCCAGCCGAAGACGCCGGGCTCGTAAAAGGCGCGGTAGACGATGAGCTGGTGCCGGCCTTCGAACAGGTCGAGCAGGCTGATCCTGCCCTGCGGCGCTTCGAAAGCATATTGCTTTGCGACGGCCATCCACGGCATGCGCCGCCGCTCGGCGGCAAGCGCGTCACGAGCACGCGTATGCGCCTTTTCCTTCACCAGAAGCTGCCTGTGAGCCGCCTCCCAGGCCTGCTGCGGCACGACAGGCGGCCGCTGCATGGCCTGTCCGCCCTTTCCATTCTCTGTTGCAGTCATCGCTTCAATCTCCTCTATGGGGCGAGTTCCCGCGCCTCCTTGTCCGAAGGCCGGTGCATCGCGATTGGTCGGACATAGTTTCGCATCGGGCACCGAACAGTGGGAGTAACAAGTATGTCTGTTATCCCGCGGCCAACGCAGTTGGTCCGCAGGCCAACGCAGTTGGTCCGCAGGCCAACGCAGTTGGTCCGTAAGCCAACCCCGTTGGCCCGTAAGCCGACGCAGTTGGTCCGTTGGCCAAAGCAACTGTTCCGCCCGCGGCTGACGAAACCTGCTCAACCAACACAACAGTTGCCAAAACCCACATGTTGACGGAAGCTTCACCACGGCCATTGGATCGTACGACATGGCAACAGAATCTACCTTCACGGAGCAGGCAAGGCACGGCAGCGCCAGCATCTGCCGCGGCTGCTGGGATCAGATGCATATGCCGATCCCGATCGGCGGCCCGCTTGCGCTTCCCTTCCGCGCCTTCGGCATTACCCGCAGCAAGATGAATCCCGATATCTGCACGATCTGCGAGCGCTCGTTCCAATATGTGAAGAAGCAGCGCCAGATCACTGTCGATGCCACCATTCTGTTCGCCGACATCAGGGGCTTTACCGATCTTTCCGAGCGTATTGAGGCAGTGCACTTGAGCGAAATCGTCAGCCTGTTCCAGGATCGCTGCGCCCAGGCGATTTGGGCGCATGACGGCATCGTCAACAAGCAGATGGGCGATGGCCTGATGGCGATCTTCAATTTCCCGATCATCCGCAAGGATCACGCCGGCGCGGCGATCAGCGCCGCCCAAGAGATCCAGCGCAACTGCGCCGCGGCGCTGAGCGGGCTGGCGCTCGACGCCCTGTCCGGTCGCACCTTGGGCGTCGGCGTCGGCATCCACTCCGGCGAGGTGCAGATCGGCGAATTCTCGAGCTTCCGCAGCGATTTCACCGCGATCGGCGGCGTCGTCAACCAGGCCGCAAGGCTCGAATCCCAGGCCGCCGCCGGCGAAATCCTGATCTCGGCCGAAACGGCCGCGAAGGCTCCCGAACTCGTGGCAGGCGCCGAAACGCGCATGCTGGCGCTGAAGGGCATCGAGCAGCCGGTGCGAGCAAGCGTGCTGCTCAAACGCTGAGCGACGGCGATACAGCCTTCTCAAAGCATTATCGCGCCGTCAACATGGCAGCTGCAATTTCTCAAGCTGTGATTGCGAACACATCGGATCACAAGCAAGTTAATCCTCTAGAAACAAACATCGCTTATCTCTGAGCTGTTCTAACAGCTGGGGTATCTCATGGGCAGTTTTTCACTGTTTCATTGGTTGATCGTCTTGATCCTGATCGGCGTGCCATTGATCTTCGTCTTCCGAAAACCGCTGGTTGGGCCGAACCGCTTCGGCGGCCCGCCGCCGGCCATGGTTTCGGCCAAGCCATCGGAAGCTTTTTCAAGAACTATGTGAACTTTAGCGGCAGAGCGAGCCGATCGGAATTCTGGTATTCGTTTCTCTTCTCCTTTCTTGTCTCCATCGTTTTGTACTTCGTGGATCGGAGCGAAACCTTGAGACTGATCTGGTCGCTGGCCACGTTTCTTCCATGGATCTCCATGGCCGCCCGACGCCTTCATGACATCAACCGAAGCGGATGGTGGCAGCTTCTCGGGCTGTTAGTTCCCATTGGATCGGTCGTCCTGCTTGTATGGTACTGCAGGGCGTCGACAATGGATGATTCCAGGGAAGCCGTCTTTGCTTGAGCAAGGTGTAAGGATGGTCCTCGCGAGTTAGCTGTTGCCTTCGCTGGCACGGCCTATCCGCTGCGCGGACTGCGGGATGCGCAGTCCGCTTCCAGCAGCGGGAGGTTGGAAGATGCGGCAGCCCTACCGGCGCGCCGCGGCTATGTCGGCAAGGCCCACGAGGGCCTCACCGAGGTGCCTCGAACGGCGAGGCGGGCGCGCCGGCGGTCGATGGCTACAAGCAGCAAAACCGACGCGGGCGGAGCCCTCGCAGCCGCGTCAGGTCTTCATGCCGGTCAGCTCAGGAAACGGGTAGTAGCGCAGCCGCTTGTCCTGGCAACGATAGTCATTCGCCGTTGCGCCGAGGATTTGGCCATCCGTGAAGGAGACGCCGAGATAGGCCCAGTCGCCCCAGCTGTGCTTGGGCACCACACGCACACAGTAAGCATAGATCTTTTTCTCAGGCTCAAGCAGTACCACGCTGGAAATCCGCGCCCAAACAACTTCTCCCGCTTCGTGTCTGTAACTTCTCTTGAATACGATGTTGATGAAGTTCTGTCGGACGTCACTGGAGGGCGCACGTTGGGAATCCGCAACGGATTGCGACACTGGGGCATTGCAGCCGACCAGCATCAGCAGGGCAGCGCAAGCGAGGATTTTTATTCTCATTCGGTTGTTTCTCCAAAGAATCGGAGCGTGATAAACGCTGCGCATTTCCACAAATACAGCGCGAATAATATTTGCAATACATAAAAATTGTTCGACGCCGCGCATTAGACGCGGGTCTGGCTGAATAGCTCTATTTATGCCCGGGGTTTGAAACCGAACTTGTGGTCCCATTCCCATCATCATCATCATTGATCGCCACGCCAGCCTCCAGCGCCGCGAGGATAAAGGCCTGCCGCACCGTTTCAGACGGCATGCGCCCGGCAAGCCAGGCACGGCAGAAATCGATCGCCCTCTGCTGATGGACGCCGCCATTGACGGGCCAGTCGGAGACGAGTGCATAAAGCGCATCCTGCGGTGAGCGGAGAACCAGCCGTTCGCCGGTATCAAGTTCGATCGAGATCGGTTTTTTCCAGAAGGCGGAATGATCGCTAATGGCAGTCGCACCTGAAGCTGAAATGACAGGGAACTAACTGCGGAAAGCCGATCTCGTTCCAGCGCCGGGCCGGCGCTTGGCCGCTGTTCCCCGATCCCACGGTGGCGGGCGCACCGGTTGACGTATGCTAGCAGCAGCGTTGCGGCGCGTGCTTCGAGGTTTCGCCCTCCGGGCTGCGCGCCTCAGCATGAGGGGTATTGGAGGATGCCGCGCCTAACGAGAGGGGGAGGAGAAGCGCCATCCCTGTGGTTGACAGAGAATTCTGGGAGGAAGCAACCCTAATTCCCTCATCCCTGTGCCCGTCACAGGGATCCAGCGCGCCCATTTCCTTGGGCGCGGGAGACTCCTTTGCTTGATAGAAGTCATTCACGGCGCAGACGCGCCGTGGCTGGATTCCTGTGACAGGCACAGGAATGAGGAAGGAGAGGTGGGTGCCCGCAGAGCGTCGACATATTCGTGTCGAACTGCGCTGAAAGGCGGCCGCTGGGAGTCTGCAACGGATTGCGCCACGTGGGTGTTGTTCATCCTCACGCAAGCTTCCAGCGTGCATAGGATGATGACGCGCCCACGGGCCGGCCGTCATCCGCATCCGTTCGAGTTCGAGTTCGAGTTCGAGTTCGAGTTCGAGTTCGAGTTCGAGTTCGAGTTCTTCGAAGTCCAGCTTGCAAAATTCTATTGCAAGTAGATAGTCTCTCTCGGATAAATCTTTTTGATACCGAAACCACTCGCTTGCGATCTCGGATCAGCGCGGTGCGATGAATGTCTTTTTCAGTGAGAATTTTGAATGAAGCCGGAAGAATTGAGCAGATCGGAATACGCTTACAACAAAGGCAAATTGCTAGTCGTTATCCTGATCATGTTTTCCATTGCAGCAGGAGCCGTTTTCCTAGGCTTCCATCCGCCAAAGGACAAGAACCCCTATGTAATCTGGTTCTTCTCTTTGCTGGCTGCATGGTTCTTCGGCCTGCTCCCATTGCTGCTCGTACCCAGGCTTTTCTCCAGGGAACCGGGAATGGTGATTTCCACGGAGGGCGTCCGGCTGCCGATTTTTCCCGACCAGATCGTGCGGTGGTCAGCCGTCCGGAGTTTCCAAAGGCTGCAGAGCAAAGGTTCGGATTTCATAGTCCTTCACCTTGATCCCGCCGCCGCCGAAGCCTTGATCAGGCGGGGGCTTGCCGCCAAGCTGCCGGAATGGTTCGTTGGTTCGCGCCTCAAGGTCGGCATCCCCCTGCATATGTTGCGGGGCCGTTCGAACTCCATATTCAACGAATTTGCGGAAATGGCGATCGAAGCGTTCGAAGCCAAATGGCAAGCGTTGCAGGAAGCCGGTTCGATCGCCGAGGAAGAGGAAGACGAAGTGCCCGAACCGGGTTTCGATGGCGCCCGTTATCCCGTCTTCACCTATGTTCTTCTTGCCGTTCTCGTCGCCGTCTATGCCGGCGAACTCGCCTTCGGCGTCGAAGTGTCTAAGGCCGGCTCTCCCAGTATTCGCACATTGCTGGTGCTCGGCGGCACGTTTCGCCCGAGCATCGTCGAGGGCGGCGAGTGGTGGCGGCTGTTTACCGCACCCTTCATGCATGGAGGCATCGTCCATCTCGCCTCCAATTGCTTCTGCTTGTGGATGGCGGGAATGCTGTTCGAACGGTTGATCGGCTGGCGATGGTTTGCGGCAATCTTCTTCGCCAGCGCTCTTGGCGGCTCCATTGCGTCGGTCTGGATCAATGACGTCCATACGGTTGGCGTCGGCGCTTCCGGCGGCATCGTCGGACTTTTCGCCGCCGTGATCGCCGGCAGCATTCGTTTCCGGTCGACGCCGGTCGCATCTTCCCTGCAGGTGGGCGCCATCCAGATTCTGGTTCCCTCGCTGCTGCCGTTCCTCTCTGCGGCGAAGGAGGGGCAGACCATCGACTATGCCGGCCATTTCGGCGGCGCGGTGACCGGCGCGGCGCTCTCGCTCCTGCTGTTGACCCTTTGGCCGCGGGAACGCCCGACGCCGCGTTTCGGCGCGGCTGCGATCGCCTTCAGCGCTGCATTTGTCCTCATCGCGACCGGGTCGCTTTGGCCCATCACCAATATGCGCCAATTCTATGTCAACGACCCGATGACCAACTATTTCGGGGGAAGGTATGAGCAGGCCGCGACGGGATTTGCCGTCTTGGCAAGCCAGGATCCACGCACCGCCCCCTATTATCGTCTTTGGCGTTTCATGGCTCGGACCCGGGGCGGCGATCTAAATGCGCCCGCCGATCTCAGGGCTGCAGCCGGCGAGATCGACCAAGCGGCATGGCCCTATCCCATCTATCGTCTTTTCCTCCACGATCTGAAGCCGGAAGAGTTGACAGCGAAGGCGGCCGACAGCAACCAGATTTGCGAGGCCACCTTCTACGTTGGCGAATGGTATCTCTTTGCTGGAGCCACGCAGGAGGCACGTCGCAGGTTCGAGATCGCCTTGGCGTCCTGCCCGACCACATTCATCGAATATGATGGAGCACGTGGCGAACTGAGCAAACTCGACGCGAAATAATCACCCGACGCGGCGTCGCTGCCCACGCCGCGCTCAACTTTTTATAGTGGACGGCCTTCATGCCCAACGGACCGCCTTTGATTTGCGGCTTTGCTTTTGCCCTGATGGCACTGACAAGCGGCGCAACTTGCGCACAAACGCCGGACGGTTTGCACGATTTCAAATTGGGTAGCTCGTTTGCCGATGCCCAGCGGAACGCGAGCGAAAAAGGTTGGAGATTGAAAGAGCTTTCCCCCAACCTTCCTGGCAATTGGGTCGTGGAAGGGTCGAATCTCGGTCTATTCATATGCAACGACAAAGTCGGCTCCATCCAACAGCATCGCAATGGCGGACTTCATGACTTCGCATTGATCGTGCAACACTTTCAAATAGAATACGGCAAGCCGGAAACGACCATTGTGACATTCCCGGTCGGGCCGACATGGATATCGAATATCGACGCCAGTTTCGCTTCACCTTCGGGGGAAAGCGTCACGGTACAGCTCAGCAGTACTGACGAAAAACTCGGTATTCATCTCAATTTCTTCAATGCGAACACGAATTGCACGACGGAAACCAAGCCTTGAAGGTGCAAGGTCCGCTATTGGTGCAAAGGTGCAGTGATCTACCCAAGCTTTGAGCCATCAACTAGTCCATCTTTCGAATACACAGTTCGTTTCCCTTTTGTACTCTTTCCCTCTTCCCTTTCGCGCTGACTCTCTCCATATTCGCGCCATGGCCAAAGCTCCGAAAAAATCTCCGACCTCGAATGGTTTCGAGGAAGCCCCGCAATCGTCCTTTGAGGGCGCCCCCCTCTCCGGCTCCGTCGCCGATTGGGTGAAGCAGTTGGAGGCCGATGCCGAAGCCTCCGGCGTCGAGAGCCAGCGCGAGATTGCCTCCAAGGCTGGCAAGCACCGCAAGAAGGTTGAGAACGAGGCGCGCAAGCATACCGAAGCCGTCAGCGTCAACAAGAAGGCGACGGCAAGCAAGACCGCACGCGGCGTCTCGATCGGTGGCTCCTCCGACCCGAAGACGCGCGCCGCCGCCGGCCTGAACCCAGTGGCGGGTCTCGACATTTCGCTAGAGGATGCCGGCAGCATCTCGCCCGGCGGTGTCACCGCCACCGTCGAGGCGCTGTCGAAGCTGATCGAGAGCGGCAACCCGCTGCACAAGAACGGCAAGATCTGGACGCCGCACCGCCCTGCCCGCCCGGACAAATCCGAAGGCGGCATCACCATCCGCATGGCTTCCGAATACAAGCCGGCCGGCGACCAGCCGACGGCGATCCGCGATCTCGTCGAGGGCCTGCAGAGCGGCGAGCGCAGTCAGGTGCTGCTCGGCGTCACCGGCTCCGGCAAGACCTTCACCATGGCCAAGGTGATCGAGGAAACGCAGCGCCCAGCCGTCATCCTGGCGCCGAACAAGACGCTGGCCGCCCAGCTCTATTCCGAATTCAAGAACTTCTTCCCCGACAATGCGGTGGAATATTTCGTTTCCTACTACGATTATTACCAGCCGGAAGCCTATGTGCCGCGCTCCGACACCTATATCGAGAAGGAAAGCTCGATCAACGAGCAGATCGACCGCATGCGCCACTCGGCGACGCGCTCGCTGCTCGAACGCGACGATTGCATCATCGTCGCCTCGGTCTCCTGCATCTACGGTATCGGCTCGGTCGAGACCTATACGGCCATGACCTTCCAGATGAATGTCGGCGACCGGCTAGACCAGCGCCAACTGCTGGCCGATCTCGTCGCCCAGCAATATAAGCGCCGCGACATGGATTTCACCCGCGGCAGTTTTCGCGTGCGCGGTGACACCATTGAGATCTTCCCCGCCCACTTGGAAGATGCGGCCTGGCGCATAAGTATGTTCGGCGACGAGATCGACGCCATCACCGAATTCGATCCGCTGACCGGACAGAAGACCGGCGACCTGAAATCGGTGAAGATCTACGCCAACTCGCATTATGTCACGCCGCGCCCGACCCTGAACGGCGCCATCAAGGCGATCAAGGAAGAGCTCAGGCTACGCCTTGCCGAGCTGGAAAAGGCCGGCCGCCTGCTGGAGGCCCAGCGCCTGGAGCAGCGCACCCGCTACGATATCGAGATGCTGGAAGCCACCGGCTCCTGCCAGGGCATCGAGAACTATTCGCGCTATCTCACCGGCCGCGACCCCGGCGATCCGCCGCCGACCCTGTTCGAATACATTCCCGACAATGCCATCGTGTTCATCGACGAGAGCCATGTCACTGTGCCGCAGATCGGCGGCATGTATCGCGGCGACTTCCGCCGCAAGGCAACGCTGGCCGAATACGGCTTCCGCCTGCCCTCCTGCATGGACAACCGGCCGCTGCGCTTCGAGGAATGGGACGCCATGCGGCCCGACACGATCGCCGTCTCGGCGACGCCGGGCAGCTGGGAGCTGGAACAATCAGGCGGCGTCTTCGCCGAACAGGTGATCCGCCCGACCGGCCTGATCGACCCGCCGGTCGAAGTCCGCTCGGCCCGCACCCAGGTCGACGACGTGCTCGGCGAGATCCGCGAGACCGCCGCCAAGGGCTATCGTACGCTCTGCACCGTGCTGACCAAGCGCATGGCCGAGGACCTGACCGAATATCTGCATGAGCAGGGCGTGCGCGTGCGCTACATGCACTCCGATATCGACACGCTGGAACGCATCGAGATCATCCGCGATCTACGCCTCGGCGCTTTCGACGTGCTCGTCGGCATCAACCTGCTGCGTGAGGGGCTCGACATCCCTGAATGCGGCTTCGTCGCCATCCTCGACGCCGACAAGGAAGGCTTCCTGCGCTCCGAAACCTCGCTGATCCAGACCATTGGTCGTGCAGCGCGTAACGTCGACGGCAAGGTCATCCTCTATGCCGACAATGTCACCGGCTCAATGCAGCGCGCCATGGACGAGACCGCCCGCCGCCGCGAAAAGCAGATGGCCTATAACCTGGAAAACGGCATCACGCCCGAATCCGTCAAGGCCAAGATCTCCGACATCCTCGACTCTGTCTACGAACGCGACCACGTCCGCGCCGACATCTCCGGCGTCTCGGGCAAAGGCTTCGCCGACGGTGGCAACCTCGTCGGCAACAACCTGCAGGCCCACCTTAACGCCCTCGAAAAGAGCATGCGCGACGCCGCCGCCGACCTCGACTTCGAAAAAGCCGCCCGCCTCCGCGACGAAATCAAACGCCTCAAAGCCGTGGAACTGGCCGCCATGGACGACCCGATGGCGCGGGAGGAAGCCAAGTCAATGGAAACAAAAGGCCGAGGCAAATCGATCTCCCCCCTTGTGGGGGAGATGTCCGGCAGGACAGAGGGGGGTGCCACACCCTCCTACTTCGCCAAACCGGAACTCGACGAAATGGGCCGCCACGTCGCCACCCCCGCCGACAACAAGAGCCTCTTCCGCCGCAACACCCTCGACGAAATGACCGTCGGCCGCACGGAAAAACCGGTGACCGGCCATGTTCCTGATAAGCCCGACGCCGCCAAGGGCACGAAGCGCTTCTCACCACTGCTGGAAGGGCAGCCGGAACGCGACGATGGTGTCAGGCCGGTCGTGCGCGGCCGGGTTGGAGCCGGCAGTTATGAGGAGCCGGGCGAGCAGAAGCGCAAGGGACGGACGAAGGGCAAGACCGGACGGCCGGGACGCTAGCGCATTCCGCTCTTTTGGTGCAGTAACACCTAGCGATGTTTTAAGCACAAAGGAGCGCCGATGTCCGAAACCTTCCTGCGCTATGTCCCCGCAGATCCTTATTGGCAGCCCTCCCCCGACGTCGCAGACAGTGCGGTCTCCCTGCTAAAAGCCATCGCCACCAAAGCGGACGAAGTGACTGCAAGCTTCGAAGATGAGGTCTTCTACGATCCCGGCGAGAACTGGTCCGGCGTGGAATGCAGCGCCTGCGGCGCGGACGCCGAGGAATGGTGGGGAGATGCCATGGATACCGCTTCTGCCGATGGCTTCAAAGACCTGAACACCGAAGCCCCCTGCTGCGGCGGCACCGTCTCACTCAACGACCTGCGTTACATCTGGCCCGCCGCGTTCGGCCGCTTTGCGCTTGATGCGCGAAATCCGAATATTACCGATACGACTGAGGAGCAGGATCGGAAGATGGCCGGGTGTGTTGGCATGCCGCTTCGGAAGATATGGGTACGCGTTTAGGTTCTCATCGCGCGCTTGCCAATAGTCGCTTTCGCGATTTGCCTAACGCCGAGAATTAAGGCTTCCCCCTTTGCCGATCGGCCGTGCGCCTTGATGTCGAGATAGGTGCAGAGGAATTCCGCCACCTCGTCTGCGATCGCATCGATGACATCAGGCATTGTTGAGGAACGACCGTAACAGCGTTCCGGCATCGTCTGGCATGCGTTGTCCCTCTCCTCGGAGGATGTGTTTGCCGCATGGTTTCGTGAATGGCTCCCGCCCGATCCGGTGTCAGAGCAATTCCGGAGGCAGGACCGCCACCGCCTTTGCCTGACTTGCCCTAGATCAGCGTCGGCTCCGGATCGTCCTCGACTTCCTCGATGATCTCGGGCCCGTCATTCGTGGGCGAGCCGACGCCCCGGCCGATCTTCCACATCGTCATCAACTCGGCCGGGAGAGGCCTCATCTGATCGTTCGGATCGGGCTCCGGCGACAGCCATCTCTCATAATCCTCGCGATGCAGGATAACGGGCATGCGGTCATGGATCTCCGCCATCATCTCGTTCGGCTCGCAGGTGACGATGGCGAAGTTGCGGATCGAAATGCCATTCTCATCTTTCCAGCTTTCCCAGATACCGGCGAGCGCGAAGGCGGAGCCGTCCTTCATGGCGATCCCATAGGCTGCTTGTTCTTGCCCGTGCCATGAATGTCCTTCCACTCGAAGAAGCCGTTGATCGGCACCGGGCACCGGCGCGAACCATATGCCGCGCGAAACAGGCCATTGGAAGCGATGCTCTCGCAGCGGACATTGACCGGCGGCGGCCGGCCGCCTGATTGGCCCAGGAGGGCAGCAGACCCCAGCGTGCCAATACGAAGAGGGGCCTGTTACGAGGCTCGCGCACGACGTCCCTGACGATGATGGGTAATCCAGCGACGGCGCGCCATTCCATCGGGGAAAGCGATTTCCGAGCCCGTCAATATCCCCGCCCCTGACAGCAAATGGGAAATTGCTGATCAGTTCTTCAAGCGAGGTCTTGACGAATATGCGTCCGCACATGAGCATTCTCCGCAGCCGAGTGATTCGATGTTCTTTTTATGTTCCGGAACAGGATCCGGTCAACAAAGCGTCAATTGTACGCTGCTGGGATAGGCTTCCTGTCCGGGACCGATGTGGCAGATCGGTTGCGAAGCGGGCGAAATTGTCGAAAAACACTCCCGGCAACTGAAGCTATGAGCGAACGGGGGCAGCCATGCCAGAACTGCGCATCGACCCTTTCCCCTCGCCCGCCGAACTCACCAGCCTCTGGTCCGCAGCGTGGAATACGCCGGAAGCACCTGACTTCTCTCGCGTCCTGCCTCGCAGCCTCGCACACATTGGCGCCTATCACGCCAACAGGCTCGTAGGCTTCGTCAATGTCGCCTGGGATGGCGGCATTCATGCCTTCCTCCTCGATACCTCGGTCCATCCCGATATGCGGCGGCAGGGCATCGCGACGCGCATGGTCAGGCAAGCCACAAGCCTGGCCCGCGAGCGCGGCGCCGCATGGCTGCACGTCGATTTCGAACCGCGCTTGGCCGGCTTTTACCGAGCCTGCGGCTTCAGGCCCACAGAAGCAGGTCTCATCGAGCTGGCGTAAAGCAGGATCGGCTGGAATGGCGCTGAACCGAGATGAAGATGACCCGCCTGAAGCCGACTTTTCACAACAATCACGCGAATTAATATAATTTAAAAGACTAAAATAAAGAAACAGGTTCCCTAATTACAACAAAGTGTTCACGCTTACTTTTTCGTTAAAACCGCAATAAAAAACACAATTTCCCATTGAAAACTTGGTTGCGCATTGGCATAGATCCCCGAAGGGTTGTCGTCCGTTGAACCGGAGAACAGTTCTTCTGAAGATTTCTCGTTTTACAGAATGCAACGCATCTTTTGGAAAGTTTGATATGGCCCTGTATATTCTGGACACCAACGGCGCCGCAGTTACCAAGACCGGCGCTGAGTTCGAAGCGTATGATATTATCCGCAACTCCGAAGCCAATCCCGCCGCGCCTGTCTCCCTCACTGTTTCCGATTCGTCGGTGGTGGATCTGGCCGACGAACTGGGCTCCGTCTCTGCATATGTGACTGGCTCTTACTACGGCAATGCGATCACGACGGGCGCAGGCAACGACACCATCTCAGGCAACGACGGCAATGACACGCTGAACGGCGGCGCCGGCGACGATGTAATCAGTGGTGGTAGCGGCGACGACAAATTGATCGGCGGCGCCGGTAACGATACAATTTTTGACGGTGGCATCCCTTGGCCGGGAACGGGCGACCAGCAGCAACTCACCGACGTCGACGCCGGTGATGGCGACGATTCCATAACCGTGGAGAGATACAATCCACTGATTTCAGGAACAATCGATGGCGGCGCCGGAATCGATACGCTGCAAACCTCTTCGCTCGACGGTCTGACGATCAAGAACATCGAGGTCCTTCAAACCTGGCCATACACTGTGAGCGGTTCGAGCGCGCAATTCGAGAGTTTTGACAACATCATCGGGTCGACAGACCCGCTCCTCAACTCCTTCGCCTCTTTGGAGGTGACGGACAGCGCCCACCTCGATCTCTCCGACGAACTGGCGGACCGCCGAGCTTTTATCTGGGACTGGAACAATCCCTCCGGCGTTGACGTCAAAACCGGCGACGGCGACGACGAATTTCAGGGCAGCGACGTCAACGACATTTTCGACGGCAGCGGCGGCAACGACTACCTCGCCGGCAATGCCGGCAACGACAAATTGATCGGCGGCGCCGGCGACGACGAGATCGATGGCGGCGACGGCACGGACACCGCCGTATTCGCCGGCAATTTTGCCGACTATTCCCTTACCCAGGAAAATTTCCATAACGTCGTGACGAGCGCCCTGGAAGGCACGGACACGCTGAGAGACGTCGAATTCGCGCGATTTGCCGATGGTGTCTACGATTTCGCCACCGGAACGTTCACCGCCGACAGTACCGAGCCGGGTATTCCTTTGAATATCCTGGAGACGAACGGCGCCACGATCACCAAGACCGGCGCGGAGTTCGAAACTTACGACGTCATCCGCCACTCCGAAACGAATCCTCTGCTCGCAGCCACCCTGGTAATCTCGGATTCCGGGACTGTAGACCTATCCGACGAACTGGGCTCAGGCTCCGCCAATGTGGCGGGTTCGAGCGGCGACGATACGATTACGACGGGCGCCGGCAACGATACGATCTCGGGCGGCGACGGCGCAGATACGCTAAACGGCGGCACCGGAAACGATCACCTCCATGGCGGAGTTGGCAACGACACCCTGAATGGCGGCGACGGCAATGACCAGATCTTCGGCGACGGCGGGAATGATGTTATCAGAGGCGGCGCCGGCAACGATACGATCACCGACGGTGATGTTGGCAACTTCTCTCCAGATCTCGGGCTCGTGCCGGAAGTCCTGGACATCGACGCCGGCGCCGGCAACGATGTCGTTGTCGTGCAGCCATTCGTTCCACTGGTTTCCGGAACAATCAACGGCGGTGACGACGTCGATAGCCTGCAAGCCCCCGACCTGCGAGGCCTGACGATCGAGAACATAGAATTGCTTGAGACGGCAAGATTTCAGGTTGCCGGTTCGAGCACGCAATTCGAAAGCTTTGATCGAATCGTCGGGTCCACCAATCCGTTCGAAAGCTATTCTCGCCCCTCATTGGCAGTGACCGACGGCGCCCATCTCGATCTGTCCGACGAGTTAGGGTATCTGGGAGCCTTCATTACCGGCTACGGCTCCAGCATTGACGTCAAGGCAGGCAACGGCGACGACGAGTTTGTAGGCACCGACGGCAACGACATTTTCGAAGGCAATGGCGGCTACGACGTCATCAATGGCGGCGCCGGCACCGACACCGCAGTCTTCTCTGGTAATTTCACTGACTATGGACTCGGCGTCATCTACGACAATGAAATCCACATCGTGAGCAACACGAGCGGGCAGGATGAGGATCGGCTGACTAACGTCGAATTCGCCCGCTTTGCCGATGGGGTCTATGACTTCGCCACGCAAACTTTCACGAGTACCAATAACGCACCAACCAATATCCAGCTGTCGAAAACCGCCCTCTCCGAGGACACGCCGATCTGGACCACGGTCGGTCTGCTCAGCGCCAAGGACGCAGACGGCGACGCCCTCACCTACACGCTGCTCGACGGTGCCGGTGATCACTTCCGGCTGAAGGGCAACCGCATCGTCACCTCGAAGGCGCTGGACTACGAGACGGCCAAGTCCCACACGATCAAGGTCGCCGTCTCCGACGGCAAGGTCACGGTCGAAAAGGACATCACCATCAACGTGCTCGACGTCAACGAGGCACCGGTCAACCAGGCGCCTATCAAGCTCTCGTTCTCGCGCAGCTCAATCTCCGAGAATGTCACGGTCGGCACCTCGGTCGGCCTTTTCTCGGCCGTCGATCCGGAAGGCGGCACGGTGAAATGGCGGCTGACGGACGATGCCGACGGCATTTTCAAGCTGGTCGGGAACAAGATCCAGACGAAGGCTGCGATCGACTACGAAAGCACCCATAGCCTGACCTTCACGGCCGAAGCCTATGATGCGGCTGGCAACACCACGAGCCACGATTTCACGATCTCCGTGAAGGACATCTTCGAGCCGTCGGGCCTGTTGCACGACACTTTGATCTGATCGCGATAGAATTGCCAAACGCCGTGATCGGCTTTCAGCACCGGTGGGACTTGCAGTCTTGCAAGCCCCACCAAGCGCTTTTTAGCCGATTGCCGATAGGGCATCGGCGGACATGACGAGGCGCCGGCGGCCACGTCGGGGCACCCTCCAAAAAGCCGCTCCACCTCGACGCGCGTTTCGGCTATGATTCTCTGCTCATACGAGGAACGTCCGCATGCGTCTGCCCGCTTTCATTCTCGCCCTCGCCGTCTCGGCGTTCGCGGCCGTGCCCGCCGCGGCGGAGACCTACAAGACGCCGAAGGCGCTGCTCAAGGCGCTTTACAGCTACGACACCGACAGGAGCGACGCCGAAGCGCCCTCGCCCTATTCGATCTTCTTTTCCGACCATCTGAACAAGCTTCTCCAGGCCGATCTCGACAATACGCCGGAGGGTGATGTCGGCGCGGTCGATTTCGACCCCGTCATTGCGGGCCAGGACGGCGAGGCGAGCAACGTGAGGATCGGCCAGCCGATCCTGCTGGATGACAGGGCCGAAGTGGAGGTGGAGTTCGAAAACGGCAAAGAGGTGACACTCTTCTACACCCTGGTCCGCGAGCACGGCGGCTGGAAGGTCGACGACATCGCCGATCAGCAGGGCGATAATCCCTGGAGCCTGAGTGCACTGCTGGGGGATGCGCAGTAAAACCGCAGGAGCCAAAAGAGAGCCCTCCTGGTGAGGAGGCCCAAGGGCCCGTCTCGAACCACGAGGGCGGGCGCGCAACTCCTTACCTGCATTCCACAAAGCCCCTATGCAGAATCAAGACAATGGGGCCGGTGGCCGCCCCCGTCCTTCGAGACTTCGCCCCGCGGGCTCCGCACCTTAGGGAGACTGTGGAGCAAAGACGGGACCAGGAACACCAGAGGCAGGCTCTGCGATACTCTTCACGATGAGGGCTGATCAATGTGGCCTGCCGCTTCGACCGCCGCCCCGCAAAATCCATGCGCGGCCACCGAAGCGCACCTGATCCCGTTTCGGCACGGAATCCCGATATGGCACGTCGGCGCAAGGATCCGCTAACTCTTTGTCAAGTACCTGAATCTTCGGCATTTCCTGTCATTATCAAGGTCATGCCACAATATTGGCGCTTGCATTTTGACCGAAATGATGGCACCAATCCACCTACTCGGGCATTTGCATGCCGGTGACTGGACTGATGTGGTATCTCTTCCGTTACGGAAGGGGCGCGGGAATACCCGCCTGCGTAGACGTTCTTTCCCCGTACGTGACTTCTCCGACTGACCCTTCGTCCCCCAACCCCAATCGGGACGAAAGCTAAAGCCGTCCGCTTCCTCTCGGGGGCGCGGATAAACACAGACTAAGGGAAAAGGACTATCCCAATGGCCACCAAAGGCACCGTAAAATTCTTCAACCAGGACAAGGGTTTTGGTTTCATCACGCCGGACGGCGGCGCAAAGGACGTTTTCGTCCACATCTCCGCGCTGCAGGCTTCTGGCATCCAGTCGCTGCGCGAAGGCCAGCAGGTTACCTTCGACACCGAGCCGGACCGCATGGGCAAGGGCCCGAAGGCTGTCAACATCTCGGCTTCGTAAGCTAGATTATCGCTTCGGCGGCAGGAACGGCGCTCTGAAAGGGGCGCCGTTTTTGTTTGCCACGCTTGGATTTGTCGATCGCAAGGCCAGATGTTATATGCGCCTTTAATGATGATCTCGCCGGAGCGGCGATGCAGGGCGCCAACATTGAGGCGCCGCGGCTACAAGGAACAATGGACCGTCGATGACTGAGAAGAGGCCGATATTTGCGGTCGCCCCGATGATCGACTGGACGGATCGGCATTGCCGTTATTTCCACCGCCAGATCAGCCGGGAGGCGCTGCTCTATACCGAGATGGTTGTGGCCGACGCCATCATCCATGGCCCGCGCGAGCGGTTGCTCGGCCACGACGCCGCGGAACATCCGCTGGCGCTGCAGCTTGGCGGATCGGATCCGGCCAAACTCGCGGAGGCGGTGAAAATCGCCGAACCCTATGGCTATGACGAGATCAACCTCAATGTCGGCTGCCCCTCCGACCGCGTGCAATCGGGCACCTTCGGCGCCTGCCTGATGCTGACGCCGGAGACGGTGGCCGAATGCGTCGCGGCGATGAAGGCGGTCGCGACCGCGCCCGTGACGGTGAAATGCCGGATCGGCGTCGACGAGCAGGAGCCGGAACAGGCGCTGCCTGAACTCATCACCCGCGTTCTCGATGCAGGCGCCGACGCGATCTGGATCCATGCCCGCAAGGCCTGGCTGAAAGGCTTGAGCCCGAAGGAGAATCGCGAGATCCCGCCGCTCGACTACGAAATCGTCTACCGGATGAAACAGCGCTGGCCCGATGTGTTCATCGGCATCAACGGCGGCATCCGCACAATCGACGAGGCCGCCCAGCACCTCGCCCATGTCGACGGCGTCATGCTCGGCCGGGCCGCCTACCAGAACGCGGCGATCCTCGCTGACGTCGACCGGCGCTTCTTCGGCGCGCCGGCGGTCGAGCCTGACTGGCAGGCGCTGTGCGACCGGATGATGGCCTATGCCGAGCGCCATATCGCCGCCGGCGGCCGGCTGCAGCACGTGGCCCGCCACATGGTCGGCCTGTTCACCGGCCTTCCCGGGGCGCGGCGCTACCGTCAGATCCTCTCCACCGACGCGGCAAAAAACGGTGCCGGGCCGGAGGTACTGGCGGCGGCCTTCGCGGCAGTGGATTTTTCCGGGACGGAGCCGGAGGCGGTCAGCGCCTGACGTAGCGTTATACCTTTGTCGCAGCGGCCTGCTTGGGTGGTTGCGCGACCCCTAGACGCTCGCATCAGCGCCATCTCCATAGGCAGCACCGACAGGCTGGTCTGCGGGCGTGGAGATAGCTGCAATGCCGATCCGTGCGCTCACCGTGCTATGAAGCCAGCCAATGGTTATGACCGCGCCATCGGCAGCAATATCTTCTTCTCGATCCGGCCGGACACGGAAAACACCAGGATTTCCGTCTCCTTGCCGATCCTGCTGCCATCCATCAGTCTGACGATATCGTCGACGCCGCCGACCGGGTTACCGTCGATGGCGAGAATGTAATCGCCCTCCTGCAGCCCGCCTTTTGCAGCCGGCCCCTCCGGTTCGACCCTGCGGACGCGGACGGATGTCGTTTGAACCGTACCCGCCGCGAGCGCAACCCGGCGCGGCAACACGATCGTGTCGCCTGCTATGCCTATGAAGGCGCGCCTGACTTGGCCATAGCGGAGAAGCTCCGACACCACAAAGTTGGCGGTGTTCGATGCCACGGCAAAGGCGATGCTCTGTGCGCCCTGGATGACGGCGGTATTAACGCCGATAACCTCGCCACCGGAAGACACCAGCGGCCCGCCGGAATTGCCGGGATTGAGCGCGGCATCGGTCTGGATGACATCCTCCATCAGCCGGCCGCTGGCCGCCCGCATCGATCGGCCGAGCGCCGAGACGATTCCGGCAGTGACGGTCCATTCGAAGCCCAGCGGATTGCCGATCGCGATCGCGATATGCCCCCTGCGCAGGCGCTGGGAATCGCCGAGCCTCGCCCAGGCCCCGGTGCTGGCATTGGCGCGAATGAGAGCGATATCGGTATCGATATCGCGGCCGAGCACCCGGCCTTCGGTGACGAATCCGTCAGGCGTCGTGATGCGAACCACCTTGGCCTCGTCGACGACATGGCTGTTGGTAATGATCAGGCCGTCGGGCGAGACGGCAAAGCCCGACCCGTGCCCCTGCCGGCCACCCGCCCGCTCGATCCGGCTGACCGCCGGGCCGACGGTGTCGACTGCTGCTGCGATCGATTGCGAATAGGCATCGATCAGCGCCCCGTCATTCTGGGGCACTATATCCTTATCCATGTAACCCATATTCTGATCCTCAGGCGGCAGACGGCCGTCCCGCCGCCGGCAAAGCAATCGCAGTTGCGATCGTCGCTATGGCGTTGTTGTGAGAATTAGATGGTTGGGCGTCGATCCCCGTTCAAGTGAGCGCCGGCGCGCTGCATCCGGAACAACATAACCGAAGGCGAAACACACCTACCCGAACGTACAGATTGCAAGAACCGGAATAAAGTGGCTCATTGCGGACATTGCCCGTTAGCTCGGCCGCCTTCACTGCGCTGCCAAGCTACCGTGATCAAGGAAGTCGCAGCGCGAAGCAGTCGGGCAAGGACCGCCCTATTGCGTCGCCGTCGCCGGTTAACAGGGCACTGAGCGTCCTGACAACTGATCATGCAAACTTCTGTCATATCAATAAAGTAGAACGAGGCATTCAATAAGAACTTCCATCCCCGGCGCGACTTTCTTGTCCCGTCATTGGCGTCACGGCGCTCGTGGCGCTGCCAATCCCACCTGCAGCAGCCTTTTTAGATTTATAAGGAGCCATGAGATGAATACAGTCACAACCAAGGACGGCGTTGAGATTTTCTATAAGGATTGGGGGCCGAAGAGCGCCCAGCCGATCATGTTCCATCACGGCTGGCCGCTGTGCTCCGACGACTGGGACGCCCAGATGCTGTTCTTCCTCGACAAGGGTTACCGCGTCGTCGCCCATGATCGGCGTGGCCACGGCCGCTCCACCCAGGTGGCCGACGGCCACGACATGGACCATTACGCTGCCGATGCCGCAGCCGTCGTCGAGCATCTCGATCTCAGGAATACCGTCCATGTCGGCCATTCCACCGGCGGCGGCGAAGCGACCCACTATGTCGCCCGCCACGGTCAGCCGCAGGGCCGGGTCGCCAAGCTCGTCATTATCGGCGCCGTACCGCCGATCATGGTGAAAACCGAAGCCAATCCCGGCGGTTTGCCGATCGAAGTCTTCGACGACCTGCGCAGGCAGCTCGCTGCCAACCGCGCTCAATTCTATCATGACCTTCCCGCCGGCCCGTTCTACAGCTTCAACCGACCGGGTGCGAAAGTGTCGGAACCGGTCATCAACAATTGGTGGCGCCAGGGCATGATCGGCGGCGCCAAGGCGCATTACGACGGTATCAAGGCCTTCTCGGAAACCGACTTTACCGAAGACCTGAAGATCATCACCGTGCCGAGCCTCGTCATGCATGGCGACGACGACCAGATCGTGCCAATCGCCGACTCCGCGCTGCTTTCATCCAAGCTCTTGCAGAATGCGACGCTCAAGGTCTATGAGAAATTTCCGCACGGCATGTGCACGACCCATGCCGATATCATAAATCCCGACATCCTCGCCTTTATCAAAGGCTGATCCGACGTGTCGCCGGGCGCTGATGATGCGCCCGCCGGCCGCGCAGCTTTTTGGCAAAACGGTTTTATCATGAAACCGTTTTCGTCGATTTGCGTTTAGCGGCCATGAAAAGAGAACGTGAACCCTCATCAAAGGCTTACCGGCAGGACCGTTTCGAAAATACCGAGCGTGCCGCAAAGGAAACCATCGAGGCGGAGCAGCGGGCTCGCCGGGAAAAGACCAAACGCCTGAAAGAGCTGCGCCTGTCGCAGCAGGGCGGTAAGGATCCCGCGGCCAAATAGAGATCTTCTGCCCCGCCTATTTCGTCCGGCCGAGGCGCCGATTGATTTCAGCTCCACCCTGGCGCCGCGTCTTGCCGCGGCACCCATATTGTTCTGATTTCGGACGTTCGCCCATCTTGCGAAGCAAGGGCTGCGAAATTATCTTTTTGCACAATACCGATTCACGGCATCCCAAAAGGGCTGATTGCGATGTCAGACAAGCTTTTCAGCACGCGTGACGAACCACTCGCCTCCGCAGATCTCGATATTTGCAGGCGCGTGCATGAAGCCCTGTGTAGCGGGCTCGATATCGACAGAGCAGGCGGAGAAGCCGATCGTCTCGGAGCCCTGATTATCGAGCTTTATCGGCAAGGTGTGCATGATGAAGACCAGCTTCGACTGCTTGCCGGCGGGAAGCGAGTCTGACGGCACGCGTCAGTTTCCTCACGACACCCTGCCCGTGATCCTCGTTTCAGACGCACAAAAGCGCGCTAACAATTTGGTCCATGTATCGGCCCGGAAACTATTCCGATTTCGAACCGATACGCTAGCCATTGGCGGTGATTTAGAGGCCAGTCGCCTCGGTACTCGTTGCTGTGGCCGAGGTTTCGGTTGAATCTGCAGCCGGCGCCGATTCGGTCGTTCCCGATACTTCTTCCGTGCTGCCCATCTCGGCTTCCGGCGTTTCCGCGGTTGCGCTAGGATCTGTCGTCTCGCTGCCCTCGGCGGTTTCGCCAGTCGGAGTCTCGGTTGCCGGAGTCTCCGTCGTCGGGGTCTCCTCCATTGGTTCTTCCGCGACCGGCGCCGCAGCCGCCAACGCGTCTCTCATCTGGTCGATCGTGCCGATAGCCGTGTCGATGCCGAGCGTGTCCTTAGCCCAGGCCAAAGCTTCGGGGCTGAGCGTGCCCGTCTTGGTCGCCGAAGCCAGTGCTGTCGTCAGAGCGGCGTCGCCGAGAACAGGATCGTCCGCCGGCGGGGCAACCCCGTTGGCCAGCTCATACTGAGCGTAAGCGGTAGCGTACGCCGCGATCGCTGCCATCTTTGGGTCCGCGGTATTCATCAGCGCGTGGTAATTGCGCTTCAGCGAATTCAGTCCCGCGAGTTCCGCCGCGGGCTTCTTCGCGGGCCTAGTCGCAGGCGCTGCGGCGATAGTCGTCTTCTTGGCCGCGCCTTTCGTGCTGACGGTCTGCTTGGTCGATTTCGTCTTCCCGGCATCGACCGACTTGCCCGAGCTCTTCGCGCTGCGGCTGCCGGTCGTCTTGCCGCTGGAGCTGGCGCTATCCTTTCCGCCGCTGCTCTTGCTGCCGGCGCCGCCATGGCTGCCGCTGCTTCCACTGCCGCCGCCATGGCTGCCGCCGCCGCCGCTTCCACCACCGCCACCGCCGCCGCCGTTACCACCACCGCCACCGCCGCCGTTGCCGCCCTTGGCGAAAGCTGGCGAGAGATCTGGAAAGATGGTGTTGAGGGGCGCGAGCGCCAAATTGGTGGAGAGACAGAGAACGCCAAAAATTCTGGAGAGCTGCATAATGATCCTTCCTACCCCGGCGCCGCAACGCCGCTACGTCGAGACATCGAGCTTCCCCGTAAAGATCTAATTGGACATCTTCTTTCAATTTGAACTTTTCCCTGAATATTCAGCCACGGAAGGTGAATCCATCCCAAAATGAAACCAAATCCCTCCCGCAACGTTATCCCTGATACATCGGTTTGCCTAAGGTGAGTAACATGCAAAGATTCGCCATCATTGCCCTGTCGATTGCGACGGCATTCTCAGGAATGCCCGCATCTGCAGGCCCAGTCTTTGTGCCGAGCTCGGTACAACAGGCGGTGCTGCCGGAGACCGGGGGCGGCGATGCTCGGATCATCGCGGTCGGCTGCAATAACTTCACGAACTGCCCTGGCCAGTTCAGCAATGGGCGCAGGTGGTATCCGCGACGCCATTACCACCGCGATCGCGACTATTACCGAGACGACCGCTACGGCTGGGATCGCCGTTATGACCACCGCTGGCACCACCACCACGACAACACCGGCGCTATCATTGGCGGCTTGGCGGCTGGCGCCCTCATCGGCGGCATCATCGCGTCGCAGCCGGGCGCCTACAGTTCACGTGGCTACAGCTCGCATGCTGAATATTGCTACGCCCGCTACCGGTCCTACCGAGCCTACGACAACACCTATCAGCCGAACTACGGCCCGCGCCGTCAGTGCCGGTAAATTCAGTCGTCAGTACTGCAAAGGCCCCGCATCTACGTGCGGGGCTTTTTGTTGGTACGTAAATGCTTCCCAGCGGCTCTCCGTCGTGATGTTTAGCCGGGATCGAACCTTCCGAGCGGCCGCATTTGCAAGGTGACCTATGACATCAGGAGACACCGCACTGTTGAATTTCCCAGCAAGGCCGTAAGCATCGCCCACCTCGGAAACGCGCGGGGAAACAAATCGATGGAAGCTGGAGACCGGTGAGCGAATTTATCGAGGGGGATCGACTGTCCAGACGGCCGAGCCGGAGAATTCGAACTTGTATCAAGCGATAAGGAAGGACAGGTTCGATCACCGGTGAAATCGACGGCCAGGCGTTGCAAGTGAGCGGATTGGAAGCGACTATAACAGGCAGGAATGCCGATGGGGATTGAAATGGACTTACGAAAACGTAAGCAACAACAGGAAAATCCTATTGGAAGGTTGAAAACGATCCTAACCCCAGCCCCACGAGTCAATGATCAAAGCGACAAGATTAGTTAGTCGCAACGCACACCTTCCACCACCACCCTTCGCCTAAATCACGCCACCTCAGCCGCCATCTTCTCCCGCACCTCCAGAAATGCCGCCGTCAGCTTCGCCAGCACCGGCGAAGTCACCGTCCCGTTTGCCCCGCCGATCGGATCGACGATGTGGATCCGCCGAAGATCCTCCATGAATTCGTCCCAGAGCGGCTGTCCGCCCTTTTCCAGCAACTCGGCGCGAATGCTGAGGTCCTCGCTCACCGGCAGGTGACGCCTGCCCCAAGCGCCGATCATGGCGAACAGGGGAACGAGCTGGATTGCCGGTTCCGTCAGGCTGTAGATTGCTTTCTGGCTGTGGCTCGGATCGTCCCGCTTGCTGATGAAGCCGAGCGAGAGCAGCCGCTTCAGCCGGGCAGCCAGGATATTGGAGGCGATCCCCTCCTCCGAATGATTGAGCAGATCGCGGAAATGCCGGCGGTTGCCGAACATGATGTCGCGGATAATAATCAGACTCCATCGGTCGCCGAGCACCTCCATCGCCAGGTTGATCGGACAGCCGGACCGCGATTCTATATCCACGAAGCATCTCCTGCAGAAACCAGTTGCATTATAGGATCACTCGTGCGAGATAACAACTAGTTTCAAATCGCAATCAGATGGAGGAAAGCATGTCTAAGGTGCGCGTCGCGGGGTTTTCCGTTTCCGTGGATGGTTTCGGCGCCGGGCCGGAGCAAAGCCTGAATGATCCGCTCGGAAAGCGCGGGTCGGAAATGTTCCAGTGGTTCTTCCACACGCGCACCTTCCGCGCGATGATGGGTAAGGACGACGGTTCATCCGGCATCGACGAGGATTACGCATCCCGCGCCATGGCCAATTTTGGCGCCTTCATTCTCGGGCGCAACATGTTCGGCCCGATCCGCGGCGAATGGCCCGACGATGCATGGAAAGGCTGGTGGGGTCCGAACCCGCCTTACCACGCGCCGACCTATATCCTCACCCATTATCCACGCGAACCGCTTGTCATGGAGGGAGGCACCACCTTCCATTTCGTCACCGGCGGCATTCATGAGGCACTCGACCAGGCGAAGGCGTCGGCCGGCGATAAGGATGTGAAGATCGGCGGCGGGGTGGCGACCGTCCGCCAATATCTGCAGGCGGGTCTAATCGACGAGCTGCATTTCGCCGTCTCGCCCGTCGTGCTCGGCAAGGGCGAAGCGATGTTTGCAGGGATCGACCTTCCTGCTCTGGGCTTCCGCGTCGTCGAGCATGCCGCCAGCGAAAAAGCCACGCATGTCGTACTGGCGAAATAACCGAGCCGCTGGTTCAGTCCGGCGATCTCCAGCGTGAGCATCGCCGGAAGAATATTTCTTCCGGCGTCAGAACCAGGCGTCTGCCATCGCCGTCTCGCCTCGCGTCGATCCCGTCACATTTGCCCGTGCTTTTTTATCGGCTTCTCCACATGCATCTCGCGGTCGTCCATCTTCATGACGACTTTTATAAATCAACGGACTTGGGATTAGGCCGGCATCACCCGGTAGACGCATGCCATCCCTTCGACGCCCCGAAGCGGAGCCTCGAAGGCGACCACCCTGTGTCCGGAGAGCAGCCGGCTGACGTTAGGCGCCGAAAACAGGGCTTCGGATAGACAGATCTCGCCGGCCTCGGCCAATGATTGCACCCGTGCCGCGACATTGACGGTCTGCCCGAAATAATCGAGGTTGTCGTTCAAGGTCACGGCGATCGACGGACCGCAATGGGCGCCGATCTTCAGGATGATGCTGGGATCGCCATGCTCGCCGTTGAAGCGCTCAATTTCTTCAAGCATATGCAGAGCAGCCGAGATGGCGTCGCTCGGGCGGGAGAAGGCCGCCATCACCGCGTCGCCGATCGTCTTGACGATCGCGCCCGAATGCTCCTGCACCGTGGCGCCGAGCAGGGCGAAATGCTCGCGCACCAGCGCATAGGCATTGAGATCGCCGAGCCGCTCGTACATCGCGGTCGAACCCTTGAGATCGGTGAAGAGAAGCGTCACCTGGCGAATGCCGAGGCCCTCCCTTTCATCAACGCATTCGGAGCGAAACAGCCTCCTAAAAGTCTGGCGCGCAAGCAGCATCCCGCCCGACATGTAAGGATCGAAATCGAGAACAGGCTTGGTGGTCTGCGCCAGGATCTCGGGCGGCCAGTTGATGAGGAGTAGTGAGCCGCGCGCGGCAGCCGAGTTCTCGACTTCGACGATGACCGGGCCGGGCCGAACCGCTGAGGACAAAGGGCAAAAATGCCGACCGTCGTACCTGATCCTGAGGAGTGCCGGCGCCGTAACGGGCTGGCCTGTCACCGGCAGCGCAAAGCTCGCCTGGGTCTCCACATTGATGCCAGCGAGCGCACCTGGGCCGAGTTCAGCCCTGATCGTCGTAACTGAACCCGGCGTCAGGAAGGAAAGGCCGCGCACCAGCCCTTTCAGGACGTCGAGGAAGCGGACCTGCTGACCGGGCAGCCGCGCATCGCTGAGAAACCGTGCCTTCCAGTGAAAATCCTCAACCGAGAGCGAGCCGGGATCGTGAAACGACAGCCGGCGCAGCTGCGGCGACACTGTGAAGGTGACTTCGATGAAATCGTCGAGGTCGGTTTCGCCGGAGACGTCGCACAGGCCGCAGACATAGTGAGTCTTCAGCGTTCTCAAGGCGCCGAAACTATCGAGCACCATTCCGGATTGCGGACATACAACGTCCCAGCTCATCTCGAACAAACCGCTGCGCGTCGCATAGAGAAAGAGATCGATGCTTTCCGCCTCCGAAATGGCGACGTCGTGCGCGAAAGCCAGCGGGTTGATCCGGTAGAGGGACAGATCGTCACCGCTGCGGATCAGGTTTTCGAATTTGGCGAGGCCCCGCGGGCTCCAGGACCGGGCCTGCTGGATCTCAGTCATCTTGCTCTCAAGGAGCCGTTCCTGAAGGTCAGTCATCTGACGCCTCGCAAAGTTCGGCCAGGCCATGCGACCGGGGATCGTCGCGATTATAACAGACGCTCGTCCGTGCGGATCAAACGGAGCCTGGCCGAGCAGAAGTCTTACGGATTAGCCAGGAAAGGCGACGCCAGGGTTTTCAGAAGCTTTTCCCGCTCGATCGCCTATCCCGGCATTCACTATCTGCTACATCCGGATTGCCTTACCGGACATAACGCTCAGCAGTCCTGTTCTCGACCGGTCCTCAACTAAGCGTGTCCAAATAGCTGTGGCATTGCTGCAGACTGAGCGTAGAGTACGCGTCATCGGCCCATCGGATCATCGGCACGACCGCTTGAGAGACCGTCGTGCTCTTGCCGCTTCATTGAGGGTACGGAAGATGCTCTTGTCGCTTATTTCACTCGACGACAGCCAAATAACCATCGTCACCGATGCCGTTCGGCAATGGTGCTGCGAGAAAAAGCTCGACATCAATAGCCTCGAAGGACGCCGCGCCATCACCGTTGCCGTCGATCTCGTGCAGATGAACACGGCCCGCGACCGGCTTTTTGCCGAACTGTCGAAGCAGTTGGGTCACCAATAGGAATCCGAAATCGGTCCATCAGGGCTGCCCCTGCGCCGTGACAGGGGCTGCGATAATCCGTGGCCGGCTCGCAGAAAGCCTCTCATTTGCCGTGTTGCGGTCCTTTGTTAGGAATTCACCGTGTCCCGGCCGGATTCGAGCTTTTCAAGATAGGCTGCGAACATGTCGGCCATGGCTTCGGCGTAGGTTTCGATCTCGCTCAAGCTTCGGGGAGCCTCCGAGAACTGCTTGCCCACCGTGGCGAGCGTCGTGACGATCAGGTCACCGGCCAGTCCCCGGCTTGCCTCCGGGACCGATGGCAGTACCTCCTGCATGAACAGCCCGATGATGCGGTCTCCCGACGCCCTCACCGCCTGCGCCTCCGGCGCATCGCGATAAAGCGGCGCTGCGTCGTGAAGTGCCACTCGCATCGCCGCCTCCTCACACTCGGAGCGAAGAAAGGCATGAACAAGGCTGCGAAGCCGTTCGAACGGCGGTCGTCGTACATCGGCAAGAATATCGGCGAGCATGCCGTTCGTCTGCCGCCATTCGTCGCTCTGCAGCCGGAAGAGGATTGCCGCCTTGTTGGGGAAATATTGGTAGAGCGAACCGATACTGACGCCCGCCCTCTCCGCTACCCTCGCCGTGGTGAAGCGATGGGCTCCCTCACGCGCCAAAACCTGAGCAGCAGCATCGAGGATCGCCGCCACGAGCTCCGTCGAGCGGGTCTGCTTAGGCTGCTTTCGTGAAGAAATCCGGGTACTTGGCCGGTCGCTCATGGCGGCGCTCCGCAATGCGATTAGAAAATGCGAGGGAATATTCGTATTTTTTCACCCAGCGCAAGAACCTCATCATTCCAAGGAGCCCTTCAATGACGACACTCACCACCGCGCCGCTCGCGCCTCTCCTCAACCGCCTGTTCGAAGAAGCCGCCGCGGCGACGAGCCCCGCCGTATCCGAGCTTACCGGCGAAGAGCGGATGCGCCTGATCAGCAGCAAGACGGAATATCTCGACCTTTACGGGCGACTGAAGGATCTCTGGCTTCCTGTCTCGCGCGAAGCCGGCACGCTGCTCTATGTGCTGGCGCGCAGCTGCCGTGCTCAAACGATCATCGAGTTCGGCACATCCTTCGGCATCTCGACCCTCCACCTTGCTGCAGCACTGCGCGACAATGGCGGCGGCCGGCTGATCACCAGCGAGTTCGAACCGTCGAAGTTGAGGCGAGCGCGCGAAAACTTGACGGCTGGCGGCCTCGTCGACCTTGTCGAAATCCGTGAGGGAGATGCCCTCTACACCCTCGGCACCGATCTTCCTAATACCATCGACCTCCTGTTTCTCGACGGCGCCAAGGGCCTCTATCGTGACATCCTGGAGCTGGTGGAAGACCGACTTCGACCGGGCGCCCTCATCGTCGCTGACAATGCCGACCTCAGCCCCGAATATCTCGCCCGCGTTCGCTCCGCCGCCGCTGGCTATCTGTCGGTCCCGTTCGAAGAGGACATCGAGTTGTCGATGCGCGTCTGAGGATATTCGCAACCGGCTCCGCGCCCTCACCCTTGGATGTCCGCAATGGCATCAACGGTGAGGCCGCGCACAAGCATCGCACAGCACCATCGCAGCCACTTCCGGACAAAGCCGGTCACGCTCAAAGACGCTTTTCGAAGAAAAAATCCGGCTATGGATCGTCATTGAACCGCTCTATCTCGGTCAAGCCGGTGCCGTGATAGAGCTGCTGGGCCTCGGAGAGCGCGCTGTTGGTATCCAAACGCAGGAGCCGGATGGACAACTCGCGGGCGATCGTCTCGGCAGCCGACATAAGCCGTTTTGCCATCCCGAGGCCGCTGGCTGCCAAAACTCGAAGTGTCAGGCGGGTGCGCCGACCGCCTTGCGCATTCCCACTCCCTCACCTATGGCAACGCACCCCCCTTCACAAGGCTGCCCCGTGCTCCGCTTTATCCTCCACGCTCTGATCGTCATCATTCTGACGCTGCTCACCCAAATCGGCGGCCTCACCTATTTGATAACGCTTGCCGTCGGACCCACCTTGCGCCTGCGCCGGCTTGCCGCCAACCTCGCGCTCTTTCTGCTTCTCTACGCCGGCGGCACCTTCGTCGCGCACCTCACCGCGCCCGCGTTTGGCCGGGTTCCGCTTTCCTGCTTCGTCGGCACCGCCGATCCGCTGGTCATCCGCTCGCCGATCTCCTGCGCGCTCAACCGCAACTACGTGACGCCTGAACTGCGCGATCTGGCAGGGGCACTCGCCGCCCACATGGATAAGCAGTTTCCCGGTACCGTTACCGTCGCGCTGGATGCGAACTTTCCCTTCGTCGACGGTTTTCCGCTGCTGCCGCATCTCTCTCATGCCGACGGCAAAAAACTCGATTTCGCCTATTATTACAAAGATGCCGACGGCGCCTTCCTGAACGGCGCCACACGCTCCCCGATCGGCTATTTTGCCTTCGAGGAGCCCGCCCCGGGCGACGAACTGCCCTGCGCGGGTCGCCACGACTGGCTCACCACGCGTTGGGATTTCGACGCCCTGCAGCCACTCTTCCCGGCCTACCAGATCGAGGAGCAGCGCACCGCGGAAGCGATCGCCTGGCTGACGACGGAAGGCGTCGCGCGCTTTGGCTTGCAGAAGATCTTCATCGAGCCGCATCTGAAGAATACGCTTGGCATCACCGACACCCATGTCCGCTTCCAGGGCTGCCGGGCCGCGCGTCATGATGACCACATTCATGTCCAGATTGAATGAGCAGCCCGCTTGCACACGGCAGGAAATCCCACCTACGCCACGGACCCGTCCCGGCCGGGTGATCACCTGACCTTTCGGTCAGGCACGGCCAAGCATCCGTAGAGGCGCCCCTTTCCGGCTGCCGCCCGATTGGATATTCTCGCCGTCATTGTCCCTGAATGAGAGGTTTACTTGTGAGTGTCGGCCTAATTGCCCTCCTTGATGATGTCGCAGCGCTTGCAAAGGTGGCCGCCGCTTCTCTGGACGACGTGGTTGCCCAGGCGGGCAGAGCCGGCGCCAAGGCCGCCGGCGTCGTGATCGACGACGCAGCCGTCACGCCGCGTTATGTAACCGGCCTCTCGGCTGCGCGCGAATTGCCGATCATCGCGAGGATCGCCATCGGTTCCCTCAAGAACAAGCTGGTCTTCCTCCTGCCGGCCGCACTCGTCCTTAGCCTGCTCGTGCCGCAGGCCGTGATGCCGCTGCTCATGCTCGGTGGGCTCTACCTCTGCTACGAAGGCGCCGAAAAGGTCTACGAACTCGTCGTGCCGCACGCGGCCCATGCCCATGAGCACGCTCTCGAGACGGTCAGCATCGACCCTAAGACCTTCGAGGACGAAAAGGTCGCGAGCGCCATCAGAACCGATTTCATCCTCTCGGCCGAGATCATGGCGATCACCCTCGGCTCCCTGTCCGATTCGGGTCTGGCGACGCAGGCGCTGATTCTCGCCCTGGTCGGTACTCTGATCACGGCGGCCGTTTACGGGGTCGTCGCCTTGATCGTAAAGGCGGACGACTTCGGCCTCTGGCTTGTCCAGCGCTCTTCCCGCTCCCGGACAGGCGCGTTCCCGCGCATGCTCGGGCGCGGCCTTGTGCAGGGCATGCCCTATCTTCTCAAGGTGCTGGGTCTGATCGGGACGGCGGCGATGATCTGGGTCGGCGGCGGCATCATTGTGCATGGCGCCGAAAGCTTTGGCTTTGCCTGGCTGAGCCATCTGCTCCACGATGCCGGGGAAGGCGCCGCGCACGCAATGCCTGCCGTTAGCGGCGTGGTTTCCTGGCTGGTCCAAGCTGCCGGCTCAGGTCTCGTCGGCATCCTCCTCGGGCTTGCGACAATCCCGGCCGTCGGCTACGTCGTTGCGCCCGCATGGCGGTGGTGCGCAGCACGCCTGCGCAGGATGAGGACTGCGTAGTCGCGGAACAGATCTTGCTTACGTCGAAGCGCCGGCACCATCAACCGGCATCCCTTTCATCATACGCATGCTGCGCCGCAAAGATTGCGTCCATTTCTGCTCCGCCCAGTGAGCGAGTGCCGAAACCGTATCCCCACGCCCTATGTCATCCTGCACCCGAACTGGTTTTCCGACAACTTCCACACCTTCTGGAAACCAGGCATCGACCACTCCAGATCGCGCTTCCCGCCGCCGAAGGCAAGTCGAGTTTCATCGACGCCCGAGACATCGCGGCAAGCGGCGTGGCAGCGCTCACCTCCTCGTCCTTCGAGGGCAAGGCCTTCAACCTGACCGACCCGGAAGCGCTCTCCTATGCCGAAGCCGCCGCCATCCTCTCCGAAGCGATCGGCAAGCCCGTCACCTATAACGCCGTCTCCGACGAGGCCTTCATCGAAATGCTGACGAGGGCTGGCGTGCCGGCCGGCTATGCAAGCTTTCTCGCTTCAATCTTCTATCCCGTCCGCCAGAACTGGACGGCCGTCTTGACCGGCGACGTCGAGACGCTCACCGGCAAGGCCCGCGCTCACTGAAGTCCTACGTGGCCGACTATGCCGCCGCGCTGAAAGCATAGTTGCCGAATGAAGCGCAGGCGGCGGATCGCCGCCGTCCGCGCCGCTCCAGCCTCACCCCGAGGCGCCCCGTAGCAGCCTCGAAGGACGGGGCTGGTCGCCCCGCGCTATATGGCTCCGAAGCGCAATGCCTTAGAACGCTACCGCAACGGCAGTTCGAAGCTCCGCTTCAGTGTTTCCATCGGCACATCGGTCTTGACGTTGAGGACGCTCGGAATGCGTGTCAGGTGGTCGGCCTGAAAACGCCAGTAGCTGTGCAGATCGGCAGTGACGATCCGAAGCACGACATCACACTCCCCTGCCGTCAGGTAACATTCCATCACCTCGGGAAAGCGCCTGACGGCTTCGGCGAACCGCAGCGTGACCTCGGCATCCTGGGTCTTGAACCACACGCGGGCGAAAACCGTCAGCCCTGCTCCGACCTTGGCCGGATCCAGTACGGCGACGTAGCGATCGATGATCCCAGCCTCTTCCAAAAGGCGCACGCGGCGCAGGCAGGGCGAAGGCGACAGCCCCACCTCTTTTGCCAGCTCGACATTCGAAATACGCCCGTCACGCTGAAGCACCCGCAGGATATGCCGATCGATCGAGTCCAAAGTGATTGGCATTTCATGGCCCCAGTTTATCTTGGAACGGCATAACATGCCAAATCTTCGCAATTCTCAGGAAGCTTCGCAAGCTCATTGCGTATGAGCTGGCCTATTGTTCCATTGGTCAAATCGGAGAGGGACTGGTGGCGAAAAAAATAGAGAAAATCGTGCTCGCTTATTCGGGCGGGCTGGATACCTCGATCATCCTCAAATGGTTGCAGGAGACTTACGGATGCGAGGTCGTGACCTTCACCGCCGATCTGGGTCAGGGCGAAGAACTCGAGCCGGCGCGGTCGAAGGCGGCAATGTTCGGGGTCAAGGATGTCCGCATCGTCGACCTGCGTGAGGAATTCGTCCGCGACTTTGTCTTTCCGATGCTGCGGGCCAACACCCTCTACGAGGGTCAGTATCTCCTCGGCAGCTCCATCGCCCGGCCCCTGATTGCCAAGCATCTGGTCGCCATAGCCCGGGAGGTCGGCGCGGACGCCGTTGCCCACGGCGCGACAGGCAAGGGCAACGACCAGGTCCGCTTCGAACTGGCCGTCGATGCGCTCGATCCGTCGATCGGGGTCATTGCTCCATGGCGTCGATGGAACATCCGCTCCCGCACCCAGCTACTGGAATATGCCGAGAAGCATCGGATCCCTGTGCCGAGCGACAAGCGGGGCGATGCGCCGTTCTCGATCGACGCCAACCTGCTGCACACCTCGACCGAAGGCAAGATTCTCGAAGATCCGGCGGCGATCGCCCCCGCTTATGTTTACCAGCGCACCGTCGATCCGCTCGACGCCCCTGATACCCCCGAGACCATCACCATCGGTTTCGAGAGCGGCGACCCGGTTTCCCTGAACGGCCAGCCGATGACGCCGGCAACACTGCTCACCGAACTCAATGGCCTCGGCGGCCGGCATGGCGTCGGGCGGCTCGATCTCGTGGAAAACCGCTTCGTCGGCATGAAGTCGAGGGGCGTGTACGAGACGCCGGGAGGAACGATCCTTCTTGCGGCGCATCGCGGGATCGAGTCGATCACGCTCGATCGTGCCGCCGCACATCTGAAGGATGAGATCATGCCCCGCTACGCCGAGCTGATCTATAACGGCTTCTGGTTCGCGCCCGAGCGGCACATGCTGCAGGCGCTGATCGACCGAAGCCAGGCCTCGTCAACGGCGAGGTGACGGTCAGGCTCTACAAGGGAAGCGCCTCGGTTATTTCCCGCAGCTCGCCCTGCTCACTATATTCCGCCGACCTCGTCACCTTCGAGGAAAGTTCCATCGCTTATGATCATCATGATGCCGAAGGCTTCATCAAGCTCAATGGACTGCGGCTCAGGAATTGGGCTGCCCGCCATACACGGTGAGCGGCTGATCTTAACTCGGCAGCGCCATCTCTCAGCATCCACCAATGCCTTCATCGAAGGCATTGCTCCTAAGGCTTCGAATGCTTGTTGGAGCGCACTATGCGGATCTCGCTCGCGCGGCCGAACTACTGCCCCACCCATGGGAAACCGAGGAAGCTAATTCAAACGATTTTAAAAACCCCACCAGAAGCTAATCGATTTTAATTTTATCATTCAAATTTTCTTGTTGCGGCGCAAGAGAATTTAACCATTAATTTCCGCAGATGCTCAGTATGTTCGTTGAGGAACCCGCATGACTGTGACATTTCCGTTGACCGAGAAGCGCGACGCAGAAGCGCTGCTGAAGCACTTGACGGCGCACAAACTTAGCTTTCCGGGAAACTGCGTCGTATCGCTCAAGGCGCACGTCGCCCACGTCTCATCCTCTCATACAACAGCACTCGGCACCGCCCGTACCGCCTGGTAGGATTGAATGTTCCCACCTTTGCCGGGTGCCTGGGTTCTGATGATGGAGGCGTTTTGCCGCTGAGACTCCTTCCCCCCTCATCGGTCTGATCCACTTCTTCTGCCAGCGAGCGAAGAAGACCATGACGCGATCGTTTCGTTCCAGCAGAAGAAGGAGGCAGGACGCGTTTCACGAGAAATCTTGGATACTCATCCCGGCTGACAATCGTTGCTGTACCGGTGAAAATTCCTATTCTGGCCGTCGCCGATGGCGATGAAAAACCCGGCGCTGCGGCCGCACGATAGGAAATCATATCTCGTCATGACTATTCTGATACCGATGCCCTATCTCAAACAAGCCATGCTCGCCGCGGCCATGATGCTGGCGACAATGATGACATTCCTGCCTCAGGCGCATGCAGAGCCATGCGAACTGGAAACTTTCGACCAGGCGGCGTACGTCGTTTGCACGCTGGAAGCAGGAAAAGCCGACCTGCGCCTGTTCTGGAAGGGCGCCGATGGCCAACCATACCGCGCTTTTTCACGCTTGGCCGAAGCCGTTCGCGCCGAGGGGAAAACGTTGGCCTTGGCCATCAATGCCGGAATGTACCGGGCCGATTTTTCGCCGATGGGACTATATGTCGAAAACGCCAGGGAATTGAAATCCGCCAATACCGCAGGGGCCGGAGGCCCCCCCGGTCAGGTGCCGAATTTCTACAAGAAACCGAACGGCGTGTTCTTTCTTGGTGAAGCGGGCGCCGACATACTCCCGACCGATGAATTTCTGAGGCGTGCCCCCAAGGTGCGGTTCGCCACGCAGTCCGGCCCAATGCTCGTCATCGCCGGCAAACTGAACCCGATCTTCATCCCCGGCTCGACAGACCGGACCCGCCGAAGCGGGGTCGGCGTCTGCGCGGATGGCGCGGTTCGCTTCGCAATCAGCGAAGACGAGGTCAATTTCCACGATTTCGCACGGCTCTTCCGCGACCGACTGCAATGCCCTGACGCGTTGTTTCTCGATGGCGGACGAGGTGTTGGGCTTTACTATCCAGCATTAGACCGCAACGATTGGTCCTGGCATGGCGGCTATGGCCCGATCTTCGGGCTTGTGGAATAGGCACGACGAATTCGGCCTTATCGAGACCCACAGCGCCGTCAGCCGGCCCTTGCATTTGACCGAAGTCGATATCGACCATGACCCCGTCGTGTGCTCGGCCATATTCCATCCACCGGCTGATCGCAGACGCGTTCGCAGGACCGGATTTCCGCCCGCGGGCACTTCGACCTATAGGGCAGAGGCCTTTCGAGGAGAGGCCTTGTTGCCGCCGTAGGTCATCGGTCAGCCTTCAGGCGAACCGGCGATGTTTACTCGATGTCTTCGGGAATGAAGCCTCCAGTCGTTACGCCGTCGATGGTCGCCGAATGCCCCAGATGACTGTCAGATTGATTGCTTCACCGCCATCGACGTCAGCGCCATGGCGATGACCACCCCTCGGAACGGCCACAGGCCCGTGAAAGGCAGCGGCCGAGCGATCGAAGCGCCAATTGCGGTCGTTGCACGATTGAGGCAGGATGCAGCCGTTGAACGGGGAAGTGGATCCGAGCGCTCATGCTGACGGGCTCATGTCATTGCGGCAAGACGGGCTGGACCCTCGAAGGGGATCCGGGATCGATCACCGCCTGCAACTGCACCCTCTGCCGACGCTACGGCACGCTCTGGGCCTATGATTACGAAGGAGAGCGGATCACCCTTTTCGGCCAGACCGCCTCTTATACCCGGTCCGGCAGGGCAGCGTCGTCGCTTGAGATCTTGTTCTGCCCATCCTGTGCCTGCGTCTTGAGCTGGCGCGGTCTGCGCCTGCAAAAGAATGGCCGCCGCCGCATGGCGGTCAACATGCGGCTTGCACCGCCGGAACTCGTCGCCGATCTCCCCATCGATCATTTCGACGGGCTCGACACATTCAAAGATCTTCCCTCCGACGGGCGCTGCGTACGCGATCTCTGGTTCTGACAGCCCGACATCTGTCGGCCTCGGGCGGGCGATGGCGCCTCAACCGCGCCGAGCCGCCTCGATCGCCGCGACATCGATCTTTCTCATCGTCATCATCGCGTCAAATGCACGCTTTGCCTGATCACCACCCGCCGAAAGCGCTTCTGAGAGGACACGCGGTGTAATCTGCCAGGACAAACCCCATTTGTCCTTGCACCAGCCACACTCGCTTTCCTGGCCGCCATTACCGACGATGGCGTTCCACAAACGATCGGTTTCTTCCTGATCCTCCGTAGCGATCTGAAACGAGAAGGCTTCACTGTGTTTGAATGCAGGGCCGCCGTTCAGACCGATGCAAGGGATACCCGCGACGGTGAATTCAACAACCAGAACATCTCCCTGCTTACCGTCAGGATAATCTCCCGGCGCCCGAGTGACAGCACCCACCGCGCTGTCGGGAAACGTCGCGGCATAAAAGCGGGCCGCGTCTTCAGCGTCTTTGTTGTACCATAGGCAGATCGTGTTTTTTGCCATTGCGGCGGTCCTTCCCTCTTGGTTTGCAATTCTACTGAAATAAGAGAGAGATCGCCTTTCTCCAGCCTATGCATGTTATTTCGGTAACGGCCTTGCGTCCTCGCCGCAAAAGGGTGTCAGAATGGCAAGCATCGTCTGCGCGCGGTTGAAAGGGCCGAAGCCATGCACAAGTTCACCGTTACCCTCACCCGCGAGATCGAGGCCGATACCGCCGAGGAGGCAGCCTTGCTCCTGTACCAGGAACTTTCGAAGGGACCTGTCCCTGACCGCTACTCGGTCACCGACGAGACGAAGGTGACCACGGAGGTAAATCTCGACCGGAACAAGGCTGATGAATTCGCCAGCATCGATCACACCGCCGATCCCGGCAACTGGTAAGGCCAGTCGTTCACAGGGACGGTGGCAACAAATCCCCTGCTTTACGTCGGCAGCGCAATTGCGGTAGGTCCAGAATGCCGTTCCGGCGCGAACCCCGGATGCAAGCGGCCGCTCCATCGTAAATATTCCAGCCAAGGAAAACACGTGACCTCCCCTGTCAAAATAGCCGTCGCCGGCGCGAACGGCCGCATGGGTCGCACCATACTGCCGCTGCTCGCGGCCGATCCGGCTTTTGTCGTCATCGGCGGCATCGGCCGCCCCGGCTCTGCCGGTGAAGGGTTGATCGACCGTGCGGCCGCAATTGCAGCCGCCGACGTGATCCTGGATTTCACGACGGGAAATGCCGCCGCCGAACTCGCCGGCCTCTGTGCCTCGGCAGGCGGGCCGGCCCTGGTGATTGGAGCGACAGGTTTCGAGCCTGATGATATCCAAAGGATCGCAGCCGCCGCCCAAACGATTTCGATCCTGCGCTCCGGCAACTTCTCCATCGGCGTCAACATGCTGGTCGGCCTCGTCGCCCAGGCGGCGCGCGCTCTTCCCGAGCATGACTGGGATATCGAAATCCTCGAAGCCCACCACAACAGGAAGATCGATGCGCCGTCCGGTACGGCGCTGATGCTCGGTGAAGCGGCCGCCGAGGGCCGCGGCGTTTCCCTCGCATCCGTCGAGCGGCGTGGGCGCGACGGCGTCACCGGCGAGCGACTGCCCGGCGAGATCGGCTTCGCCGTCCTGCGCGCCGGCGGGATCGTCGGAGAACACAGCGTCCTTTTCGCCGCCGCCGAGGAAGTCGTGACGCTGTCGCATTCGGCTCTCGATCGCGGCATGTTCGCCCGCGGCGCGCTTGCCGCCGCCCGCTGGATTGCAGGGCGCGCACCCGGCGAATATGGCATGCGGGATGTGCTGGGCCTGACGGCAGAAGGCGCGAATAGATAGAATGAACAGAGGCTTGAAGGGCGTCTTTGACTCAATGTCTACACCGACACCCCACCCTATCGAGCACCGCCGCGGCGACGACGACTTCAGTTCCGGCAAGGCCTACGGAGCAGAACAGCGTTATCTCTTCGGGCGATCTCCGCCCTGACGCTTTCCCGGCAATGATGTCGGCGAGATCGACCAGGCGGCTGTCGCTGCCGGAGCCTGTCAGGAAAAAGGGCGATGGGTATGCGCGCGCTTGTTCGGGAGAATCCGTCGCGATCACGGCCGCCGCGTCTGCGAGATCCAAGCCGAGTTCGTATCCGTGAAGCGTTTTCGGGCCGACAGTGTTGACGTGCGCGCCGGCCTTTAAATCGCCCGCATGGAGGACGGGCGTTTGGCTTGTCGTCGCGCAGATGACGATATCGGCCTCATCAACGGCTTTCGAGACGCTGTCGACAGGCTCCACCTTAAGACCCAGGGCGAGCTGCATCTCGCTTGCAAAGGCAGCACGATTTTTCTCATCGCGGCTATAAACGCGGGCGTGATCGAGGTTGCGAACGGCGGCAGCCGCTGCAAGCTGGGTTCGCGCCTGCGCTCCGCTGCCGATTATGCCGACGATTTTGGCGTCAGGCGCGCCGAGATGCCGGATCGCCAAACCTCCGATCGCGCCAGTCCTGAGGCTTCCCAGGAGCGATCCGAGAACGATCCCTTTGAGCCTGGCGTCGTCGGCCGACCATACGGCGACGATCTGCGCATGCTCAGCCCCATCGAATGTGTCGTAGACGCGAAAACCCGCGAGCGGCTTCTCGCCCATGATACCGCCAACGGCAAAAACGAGATCGCCTCGATCAGGAAACGACACATGATGCCTCGGTGGCGAGATCAACCGGTTGGCGGCCCTGGCATGGAAGGCGGTCTCCAGCGCGTCGATCGCGACCGCCATCAACCCGCTATCGTCAATGTCCTTGTCCATCAGGATTTTCATCACGGCGACCTCCGATTCAGGCTGCATCCTGCAACCCCAATCCCACTTGAGGTCAAGAGGCCGATGGTCCGCCGCGCCGCGACGGCCTAACCCATCAGCCGCCGCGCCATCATCACATCGTCGATCTCCCGGCCATCCTCCAGCACGCCGCCGGGGATACGGCCGATTTCGGCAAAACCTTGCCGCTGGTAGAACCGTATCGCCGCCGTATTTTCGGCGCTGACGAAGAGTTCCAATTGACGGATGCCGATATTGCGCGCGTGATCGGAAATCGCCTCCAGTAGTTTGACGGCAAGGCCCGTTCCGCGCAGCTTGGCGCGGACATAGACCATGACGATCGTGGCGCGGTGGGCCATCTTGCTCGACCGCTGCCGAAACAAGCCCATGATGCCGACGGGCTCGCCTTCGCGAAAGGCTATGAAAACCGGCTCGCTCAGCCGATCGCGCCACTCCTGCAGAGACAGAATTTCCCAGTCTTCGTAGCGGCTGGCAAAGGAGGACGGCTCGGCGCGGAGCGCTTCCAGGCGGATATGCCGGAAAGCCTCCACCTCGTCTGCACCTATGACCCTGATCGTCACGCCGCCTGCATCCATCGCCACCTCCCGGAGTATCGGAGATATGTCATCGCAGCCGGCTGCAGTGGATGCAACCCGGAAGCGCGAGTTCGATTGGCGCCTGGCTCCATCGCGGCCCGCCACCACACAAGAGAGCCTCATCCTGAGAGCCTGTGAATCTATCGATTTTACAATTTTTCGATGCGAGTTAAATCAATGGCTCAGCTCTTTCGAAAACGACGAATCCAAAAGGTTCACAGACTCTGAGGTGCCCGCAGGGGCCTCGAAGGATCATCCTGACGGCGGGTGTATCGGCGGTTGATGAATGCAAGAAGCAGCGTTGAGCCGCGTGCTTCGAGGCTCCGCCCTCGCGGGCTGCACACCTTAGCATGAGGAGCCTTGGAGAAGGCCGCGCCCGAATGGCAGCGCCAACTCTAGCTACTGCGCCGGCGTTCCCACCCGGCCGCCTTTGCGCACGCCTGATTGATCGGGCTGCGCCTCCGGCTGATTGCCAAGCCGCAGATCCCATTGGTTGGGAGGCCGCATGGCGGGCTGGTCTGTCGTTGGTTCGCGGGTCGACCGCACGACCAGATCATCCGGTTCGAAGGCCGTTTGATCGCCAGGTCTCTCCATCTGAACCGGTGCAATCTGATGGAAGACGACGAGAAGAATTATCCCGACTACCGAGCACACGAGCGCATAGAGAATGAAATATTTCAGTGCATATCCCTCGCTGATCGACAGAGCGGCCTTGACAGCAGCGCGAATGATATTTCGTACATCATTGATGGATACTTCGAAAGAAGGCAATAGATTTCAGCAGATCCTTAGAAAATTTTGAAAACAGCCGGCATAAAATCAACATTTATTGGAGAAAATCGTCTTTTTGTTCACGTAATGCTTGATTTGTTCAAGATCGCAGCAAAGACCGCGATCCATACTGCAACAGCTCAACCTCGCTTATATCGCATCCGGAATTCACGGGGGCTGCAGCCCTCGCGCTCACGAAAGACGCGAGAGAAATAGAACGGGTCTTCGATACCGACCATGGCTGCGATGGTTTCGATCTTCTCGTCTGACATGGCGAGCAGTTGCTTGGCCTGGTCCATACGCGCTCGAAGCTGGAAGTCCTTTGGCGGCATGCCCGTTTCGGCTATGAATTTACGCCGCAGCGTGGCCGGCGACATGCCGTGCTCGGAGGCAAACGAGGCAAGGTCGAGCGGCTGCAGCGCCCTGCCCCGCAGCGTCTCGACGAGATCGGCGGACGCACCCTCGCCTTCGCGACCTGCGGCAGCGCTCGCCTGCCGCGCGGCGGTGATGACGATGCGATGGAGCGCCAATGCCGCCGAGGCCTGTCCTAGATGGCTGTCGTCGACGAGATCGGCATGCAGCCGCGCGAAGAGCCGCACCACCTCCTCGAGATGGCGCAGCGTCACGAGGGGATGACGCTCGCCAATCAGCCGCATCCGCACGAAATCCCGCGTGAACGAACCTTCAAACAGGGCCCAGCGCTCGTCCCATCCAGCTTCGTCAGGCCCATAGGAATGCGGGCGGTTCGGAAACAACCAGAAGAGCGCCGGCCCCTCCACGGGTTGGCGCCCGCCCGCAGCGGTTTCGAGAAACCCCCGCCCGCGCTCCACCAGCACGGCCGCAAAGTTCGGCAGCCTCCTGTCCTTCACGGCATGGCGCGCATGCTGCCTGCCGCTGCCCGTCACAGCAAGCCCGCCGGCCGCGGCAAGGGGAGATCGATAGATGGCCTCTGCTTCTCTCATGAGCGAAAAATCCAGCTGCAGCTTTCCTCCATGGCGATCGGCCCGCGCAACCGACAAGCTGGAGGCAGGTAAGTCAAAGCAAGGATGAATGAAATGTCAATTGTCGCGAATGCTGCCGGGATGGAAGTGATGCAATCGCCCCTCGCCGCCCGTGGCAAGACAATCCCTGCAGAAAGGCTCGGCCTGCTGACGCAGACCGATCCTGCCATAGGCGTCGAGGCCATCCGCCACCGCTATGAGGAGGATGGTTATGTCTGGCTGAAGGGCCTTCTGCCGCGCGCCGAAGTGATCGATTTCCGCCGCTGGGTCTTCGCCCACCTCGCCGAAACCGGCCTGCTGGCGCCCGGCCATGATTTCGCACTTGGCATCGCGGCCGCCGAAGGCTTCGACTGGAACCTCGCCAACCGCCGCCTAATGTCGATCGTCCGCTCCGCCGCCTATGAAGGCTTCTGCGCCCAGCCGCGGCTCGTTCGCTTCATGGACGCCTTCCTCCAGGGCATCTCCTATCTCCATAAACGCAAGCTGATGCGTTATGTCCAACCCGGCACGGCGGTGGCGACCCCCGCCCACTACGATCTCGTTTACCTCCGCGGCGGCACCAGCCGGCTCGTCACCGCCTGGATCCCGATCGGCGACATCCCCGCCGAAATGGGCGGCCTCGTCTATCTCGAAGGCTCGCATGCGCTCGGCCGCAGGATGGAGGCGGAATTCCAGGCGAACAGCGGCACTCTCTCGCCGGAAGAGCGGATCAGCGCCTATAACAGTCACATGGCCGAAGGCGGCTGGATCTCCAAGGACCTGCCTGATATAGCCGAGCGCTTCAACGCCCGCTGGCTCGCCGCCGATTACGAGGCTGGCGACGTCGTGCTGCACTCCCCCTACATAATCCACGCCGCCACGAACAACGAAGACCGCACCCGGCGGCTGCGCCTCTCCACCGACATCCGCTACCAGAACGTCGACGACGAAATCGATGCCCGCTGGAGCAACCACTGGAGCCTTGGGGATATGCTGTAAGCCTTTGGCCCCGCGGCGCAACGCTTCAGCCGAAGCCAAACCCGGCCTGGATCAATTCTTCGCGAACCAAGACAGCGACGGCGATATCGGATAGACTTGCCGGCGCCGGCAGCTTGCCTGGAGGCGGTCCCCAGTGACGGGCGGGCGTCCGGCGGAGGGGGATCGCATGTCGGCAATCGCATCTCTGTTTCAGGAAGCCGCGCGGCTTGCAGCCGGGTTTCGTGAGCGCGCGCCGGCCCGTCATGTGCCCCGGCACAACTATGCCGCTTCGCTCGCCACCTTCGACGAGCCGCTGCCGGCGGCCGGCGCCGATATGGCCGATGTCATCAGGCAGCTCGCCGCGAACGCGGAGCCCGGCCTGCATTTCACCACGGGCCCACGCTTCTTTGGCTGGGTCATCGGCGGCTCTCATCCGGTCGGCGTGGCGGCCGACTTCCTGACCAGCGCCTGGGGCCAGAATGCCGGAAACCACGTCGCCGCCCCGGCGGCGGCCGCAGTCGAAACGGTCTCGGCGAGATGGCTTCTCGACATCCTGAAGCTGCCGGCCGAAAGCTCTGTCGGCTTCGTCACGGGAGCCACGGTCGCCAATTTCACCTGCCTTGCCGCTGCCCGCGGCGAGGTGCTGCGCAAGGCTGGCTGGGATGCGGACGCAAAAGGCCTGTTCGGCGCGCCCGAGATCACCGTGCTGATCGGCGACGACGCCCACACGACGGTCTTCTCGGCGCTTCAATTCCTCGGCCTCGGCCATGACCGCGTGCTGCGCCTGCCGACCGATCCAATGGGCCGGATCGATCCGGCTGTACTCAGCGACGCGCTTGCCCCGGTCAGCAGCCCCTGCATCGCCATTCTCCAGGCCGGGCAGATTAATACTGGCGCTTTCGACGACTTCATCCGCCTGACCCCGGCGCTGAAGGAAAAAGGCGCCTGGGTGCATGTTGACGGCGCCTTCGGCCTCTGGGCGCAGGCTTCGGAGAAATTCAGCCACCTCAGCCGCGGCATCGAGGCGGCCGATAGCTGGGCGACGGACGGCCACAAATGGCTGCAAACGCCCTATGACTGCGGCTATGCGATCGTGCGCAGCGAGCTTGCCCACCGCCGCGCCATGACGATCGCCGCCAGCTATCTGCCATTCGCAGCAGAGGGCGAGCGCGACCCCTCCCATTACGTGCCGGAGCTTTCCCGGCGCGCCCGCGGCTTCGCCACCTGGGCGATGTTGAAACATCTCGGCCGCGACGGCATCGCCGCCCTCATCGACCAATGTTGCGCGTCGGCCCGCCTGCTGGCCGAGTACCTCCAGCGTGAACCCGGCATCACCATCCTGAACGAGATCACGCTGAACCAGCTGATCCTCCGCTTCGCCGCCGACAGCCCGGACGATCAAAGCGACGCGATCACCCGCAAGACCATCGCAAAGATCTGTGAAGACGCCACCCTCTTCGCCGGCGGCGCCAAATGGCGCGGCCGCGACGTTATGCGGCTCTCCGTCACTAATTTCCAGACGAACGCAGACGAAGCCCGGCTGGCCGCCGACAGCATCATCGCTGCCTTCCGCAGTGTCAGCCGCGACTGACCTTGTTCCACTTGCAACCTCAGCCATTGACGCCTTCCCGAGCAGTAATACGGTCCTCACTTCAGCACTGAGAATTCAACCAGCCCCTCCCTCGCCACGTGTCCTCAACGGTTCCCATGTCTCGATATCTCCCCGCGATTGCCGCTCTTCTCACGCTGATTCCAGCCACCGGCGATGCCAGTGAGGCGCGTGGAAAATCGACGCCTCCTCCTGCGAAGGGCTGCGTGGAGATCGGCGGAACGGTACTACCAGGAATGGTCGGAGGCCCAGCCTATGCGGCAGCCGAGCTAAAATGCGGCGCAAAGCTTTTGCTGGTGCTTCGACGCCAGACCGGCATGAATGGAAGTCTCCCCGTCTGGACCGTGATTGACCAGGTAACGATCTCAAAGCCGAGCCCCCACCACGAACTTCTGCAGCCGGCCTTTTGCTCATCGGGGCGGTTTCCTGATGCCGCCATCTTTGCACTCGGCAGGATGGCGGAACAGCCAGATGGCTCTTATCGATCCGAGAATCTGGTCAAAGCCTGGCGATTCGACATCACGCGCGAAAGGCTGGCCTCCATCCCCATCGATGGCGTGCTATGTGCGTTGGACGGGATTGATTGACGATCGGTGCGCCGATTCCAACGATAAGCCGCCCCTCCTTCGAGGCGCAGCCTCCAAACCTCAGCACCAGGGCCGACCGTTGGGCCAGGTGCCAACGGCTTCATCGTCGAACGGCAACGACCGAACTGGCGCGGTAGCGTGACAGCTGGACGCGGTTGGATTGGTTGCCGCCGAAGAGATAGACGTACTGGCGCCGCTGATCGAAGTGATCGAACAGGCTGACATGGAACCGCCTGCCGCTTCGGATCACAACGACATCTCCCCGCCTTGCCGAACGAAAGAAGACAGGTTTGCCGAAGCTTTTCCAGGAAACTGCCATATTGGGATTGGGCGGCGGCTGGCGTGACGATCGTTTGGCGACAAAGGCGAGGAATGCTCCGCACCACGACGTTCTGCGGGGATTGATGCTGAGAAATGAAATAGAACGTTCGTGCATGCGATTATATTTCGAAGCCGTGACGAGCATGTCGGCCTCACATGGCACGGCAAAAACCGTGAGGGCTAGGACGAGAATAATTTTCATTGTTTCTCACCATTGTTTGGATAATTTCAAACATCCGAAATGTGGCGAAGAAAAAATCGCGGCTGGAACGTATATTTGAATCATGGCCGCAATTAGAAGCAATTTGACCGCGTATTTTTTCCTGTATTAAAGAAATAAAACTTAGGCGACCGGCGACGGTACCCGCAAAACGGACGAATATTGGCAATCTCCAAACACTCAGCTGGCGAAGTCGACAAATGGAGAATTCGATGTTGGGGGTGACGAAAACCCGATGCCATATGGGAGCCGAAGCGGAACAATCCGCCGGAATCTCGCAACGATCCGGTGGAACGGCATTAGTTACGATGGGATTTATATTTCCAGGATCGCATCGAATACTTCGAATGCAGTGCGTATTTTTACCGGCCGTCTTCGATCTGACTCGATCGCAAACTCAGGCTTTAGCTGAAATCGCGCTCAACTCCTCCAGATCGAGATCCCGTTCCAGCTCCTCCAGCGTCTCGTCGTCGATATCACCGGCGCGGTGGAGCCGAATGAGTTCCCGACGGCCGGTCGCAACCGCCTCGAGAACAACATCAAAATGGGCGTGGAGCATCGGGATATAATGTTCCGTTCTCGCGGCGTAATCGACGATAGCGGTGGCTCGGCGTTGGTATCGCTCCAGCAATTGCGGGTGGATGAGATTTCCCTCAGGGTCGTATGCCAGGTTTTGGACGGTTCCAAGCTGCGCCTGCGCCATGGCGGCTTCGGCCTGACTCATTGTGAGACGCGCCCTTTCCGTCTCCGGCTCCACCAGCCGCGCCCAGGCAATAATCCGCCCCAAACTCGTTCCCTGGACGAGCACGGTTCCAACAATGACGGCAAATGATGTTGCGAGGATGAAGTCGCGGCCGGGGAATTCTTCTGGCAGGCTGAGCGCCAGGGCAAGCGTCACCACGCCCCGCACGCCGGCCCAGCTGAGGACGGTGGCGCCGCCGGCGCCCAGCGGCTTGGCGCATTTGAACCCCAGCGGAGCACAAAGCCGGATGACGATATCTGAGGCGAAGACCCATGCAAAGCGGGCGATCACGAGCGTGACGAGGATCGCCAGCATCGGCAGTCCCATGGTGGCAATCACTGTGGCGAAACCGCCGCCGCGCTCGACGACATCGCGCAGCGACAGCCCGATCAATGTGAAAACAGAAGCTTCCATCAGGAAGATCATCACAGTCCAGAACGACGTGCCTCGCATGCGCGTTGCGGCCGAGAATACGGTGTGCTGGTGCCAGGAAGCGATCAGACCCGTGGTAACCGTGGCAATGACGCCGGAAACGTGCAGCAATTCGCCGAGCAGATAGGAAATCCAGGCGAGCAGCACAGTGGCGGCGATGATGAGATATTCGTCGCCCAGGCACCGGACGAATTTCACCCACACCGTTCCGACAACGACGCCGACGACCATGCCGCCGAGCGCCAGCACAAGGAAGCTGGCAGCCGCCTCCATCGCGCTGAAACTCGAAATAGAACCAGACCGCTCGCATCGTTCAGCAAGCTCTCGCCTTCCAGCAGAATCTGCAGCCGCCGCGGCAGCCTGACGCGCTCCAGCAGGGCGCGGGCCGACACCGCATCCGGCGGTGCAACGATCGCGCCAAGTGCTGCACAGGCGGCCCAGGGAAGTGACGGAAAGAGAAGATGGGTCACGACGGCCACGACGGCACAGGTGAAGAACACTGCTCCGACGGCGAGCGAGGCAATGCCGATCATATGGCGCCGCAGCCGCACGAGAGCAATGGCCCAGGCGCCGTCCATCAAGAGCGGTGGCAGGAAGATGACAAGCACCAGCCCGGGATCTACGGTGATCGCCGGTAGCCCCGGCACGAAGGCCAGCAGAGCGCCGCCGGCCAGCAGCGCAACGGACGGTGGCAAACCCAGCCTGTGAGCAGCGTAATGCAGCGCGATGATCGCGAGAAACATCGCAATGACCAGCTCGAACAATTGAGTGGGTTCCATCTCACTCGCCCCCTGCCTAAAAACTGATTTCGAATGCCTACTATATTATTTTCCGGGCCGAAATCGCTTCATTCCGAACTCCTCGCGGCAGGCATGTCGGGGCCGACAGTCATGCTTCGCTTCGCCACGAAAAGATTGCACCGACACGAATTTACTTGCCCTTCTCCAATGCGGCATATGTTTCTGTCTGTAAGCAAGAGGCGTGAGCGGGGAAACATGACTTCAACACATGCGGACAAGAGCAGTGACCTCGGCAGTCGGAGCGGCTTTGTCGGATTGGTCGTCGGTGCAGTCGGCGTCGTATATGGCGATATCGGCACCAGCCCGCTCTACGCCTTTCGCGAGGCGCTCAGGCCTTTTGCTGCCGATGGCATACACGAGCCGGAAGTGATCGGCCTGATCTCTCTGATGGTCTGGACGCTAACCGTTATCGTGACTTTCAAATATGTGCTGTTCCTTCTCAGGGCGGACAATGACGGCGAAGGTGGTACCCTCTCGCTTCTTGCCCTCCTGATGAAGAAGATGGGACGAAACGTGCCGGTCCTGTTCTTCGCCGGGCTGATCGGGGCAGCCCTCTTCATCGGCGATGCAATGATCACGCCTGCCCTCTCGGTCATGTCAGCGCTCGAAGGTCTGAAGCTGGTCACGCCGACCTTTGCCGATTATGTCCCGCTCGCCTCGGCTGCGATCATGATCGTTCTCTTTGCCGCGCAGTCGAGGGGGACTGCAGCTGTCTCCATGTTTTTCGGGCCGATAACGGTCTTATGGTTTCTGGCCATGGCTGCCGGCGGCTTGATCCATATCGGCGACGACTGGCGGATTCTGGCCGCCCTCAATCCGATCAATGCGCTTTCGTTCCTCGCTCATGCAGGCACGGTCGGCCTCATCGTGCTCGGCGCCGTTTTTCTGACGGTGACGGGTGCCGAAGCGCTCTATGCCGATCTCGGGCATTTCGGCCGCCGCCCCATCCAGACGGCGTGGTTCGTACTCGTCTTTCCTGCATTGCTTCTGAACTATATCGGCCAGGGCGCGCTCGTTCTCGCCCATCCCGAAACGGCCACCAACCCATTCTTTCTGATGTATCCGGATTGGATCCTGTTGCCAGTTGTCATACTGGCGACGATGGCGACGATCATCGCCAGCCAGGCCGTCATCACCGGCGCTTTTTCTCTCGCCCGCTCGGCGGTTCATCTCGGCTTCCTGCCGAGGCTGCGGATCAAATTCACGTCCGAGACCAACACGGGCCAAATCTACGTACCGAGCGTCAATCTCCTCCTGCTGGTCGGCGTGCTGATGCTGATCTTTTCCTTTGGCGACTCGGAGTCGCTGGCGACTGCCTACGGTATCTCGGTGACTGGAACCATGGTCATCTCGACCATGCTGTCCTTCCAATTCCTGCGGGCTGTCTGGGGCTACTCGCTCATGCTCGCCGCCATGCTGCTGCTGCCGCTCTTCATTATCGAAGTCTTGTTCCTGGCAGCCAATCTGCTGAAGATCCACGATGGCGGCTGGGTTCCGGTCGCCCTGGCGCTGGCAATCATGATTTTGATGTGGACTTGGACCCGGGGGCAAGCCTACCTCAAGAGACTGCGGGCCAACAACGAAATTCCGCTCGATTCCTTCATCCGGTCGATCGAGCGGAAGTCGGATCATTCACCGGTTACCGTTCCGGGAACGGCGGTTTTTCTTACCAGCGTGCCAGACCGGACGCCGAACGTTCTGCTCCACAATCTCAAGCACAATCATGTGCTGCACGAACAGAACGTCATCCTGACTGTCTGGACCGAGGACGAACCCTATGTTCCCGACAACAGGCGCATCAAGATAAGCCAACTCTCGCCGCGTTTCGTGCGTCTCGATATCACTTTCGGCTTCATGGACGATCCTGATGTCACCAGGGCGCTGGCGCTCTGTAGAGAAGGAGGTTTCAAGTTCGAGATCATGAAAACGTCCTTCTATCTCGGCCGCCGCAACCTCGTCAGGACGCCGAACACCGGCCTGCCCGGCTGGCAGGAACGCATATTCATGGCGCTGGAAGGCTTTGCCATCGATCCCTCCGACTATTTCAACCTGCCGTCAAACCGCGTTGTCGAGCTTGGCGAACAGGTTGCCATCTAAGGTCTGATGGCATCGCCCTGCTGCGCGCCGACAGCCTCGTCACCTTGATCATTGCCGGGATTTAACTAGAAGTGCCGGCCTATCCCCCTTACACGCCAGGTCTTGAGACAAAGGAGGACATATGAAGAGGCGCACTCTTGTACTTGGCGGCGCCGCGATTGCCGCATCCTCGGTTGTTGCGACGGCAATCTGGCCGCGGCGGCATGCCGCGGCGGCAGCCAGGACATTCGACTGGAAGGGCACTGATTTTCTGAGCGGCGGCACCAAGTCTGTCGCCTTGGAAAAGCTGCCCGCGCCGCTCTTCCGCACTCGCCCGAATTGCGTCGTGACCCTGGCCCAGACCCGTGGCCCCTGCCATGTCAACGACGTCCCGGCCCGCCAAGACATCTCTGAAGGAGAAGCCGGACTGCCGTTGCGGCTGGCCCTCCGTATCGTCCATGCCGCCGACTGCCGGCCGGTCGAAAACGCCGATATCGAAATCTGGCATACCGATCACCGTGGCATCTATTCCGGCCGAGAGGCTGCGAAGATGTGTACGCTTGGTGACGCCGAGGCAATCAGCGGGCTCGCATTTCGCGGTCGCCAACTGACCGACGAGGCCGGGCAGGCAAGTTTTTTGACCGCCTATCCGGGATGGTATAGTGGCCGCACGCCGCATGTTCATTGCCGCATCCTCGCAGACGGCAAGGAGCTTCTCGTCAGCCAGCTCTATTTCGACGACGCCCTGAGTGACATCATCTATGGTGAGCATCCCGACTATCGTGAACGCCCCCGCCGCGATACGCGCAACGACAATGACGGCCTCATTCCGCAGGACGCTAACGATCACATCTTCGATTTTGAGAAGCTCGATAGCGGCGTGCTTTCCGCCACGATTACGATCGGCCTCTCTTCCTGAGCCGATGGCGGCGAGCGACAAGAGAGCCTTTTCACCGAACGCTGCTCGGCGACCTCTGATGCCGCCACGGCTTCTCCCCGTAGCGGCGATGCTCCCCGCTATCCTCAGTGCAGCATGCCGTGTTGAAGGATAGAGACGATCAGCGGATCCGCTTCTGAATGATGCAACGGCTGAGGCGTGATCTCATGGTGTGAAATTTCGCTACCGTTTTCCGGACCAGCAAGATCGTCGGCTTCGATGGTGACGCCGTGATCGCCGTTGCCAAATGTCGACCCGTGCTTTTCGACAGCAGCCTTGCCGAAGTGACGAAGCAGCAGGGTTTCATCCGATATGCCGTTTTCCCAGATTGGATTGTCATGATGAGCACCGAGGCTGACGCTCGCATCCGCGGCGGCGAGGCTGTCGGCGCTTGCAAACGTGGTAGGACCTTCTTCGACGATCGTGTTATCGCTGACGGGAAAGGTGCCTGCAGCGATGATCGAGGGGGAAATGCTGTATGGCGTGACATCGCTCGCGATAAAATTGTCATGGAAGGATCCGGATGCCGGCCGGTCGACCTTCAATGCCGCCTGGGTCAGGTCGTCGAAGAGATTGCCGTAGATCTCGATACCCTCGCGGACATAAGTGGTCGTGCCCGCGGCGCTGACAGCCACGCCCCAGGCGCCGTCATGGATGTAATTTCCAGCGATCTCGTAATTTCGCGTATCGCCCTGGTCGCCGAGGCCGATCGCATAGGACCAGCTGTAGCCGCCATAGCCGGAGATATCGTTGTCATGGATGGCGACATTTGTGCCGGCTTGCGCAGTGATCCCGAATCCGCCGCCGATGAGCGTGTTGCCTTCAACAACAGCATCCGCAGGTCGGATGAGCGCCAACACGCCTTTAGGAGTGATGGCACCAGTCTGGTCGAGGTAATTGCCGCTTATGACGATGTTGCTGCTGTCGTTGATCTGGACGGCATCCGCTGTGGTACCGTGGGCATTGGTGACGGTGCTGTTAAGGAGCGTGACACCGTTGAACTTCTCGACCCAGATGCCGTCGCCATTGACGTCGTTGATCGTGCTGTTTTCAATCGTGAGGTTTGAGCCGGTCCGGAAGGTGATAGAGCCGGATTTGGACAATCCGGTGTGATCGACCTCGACATTCCGAATGGTCCAATTTGAGACATAGCCACCATAGATGGCCGCGCCACCAGTGTCTGAGATCTTGATATTCTCAATGACGATGTTCGAGGCATATAGGCTGTGAATGCCGTCATTGGGGCTCGTGATGACGGGCGCATCGCCAACGCCGTAGCTGCCGATGGTGATCGGGGCAGCGACGGTGCCGGAATACTTCAAGTCGAGCTGGTCGTTGTATACCGTGCCGGCCGCGAGCAGTACGCTGTCGCCCGGCTGCAGCTTCAGGTTTTCTACCGCCCAGAACGACGCGATGGGCGCGTCCGCACTGGTTCCGGCATTGGTGTTGGAGCCAGTCGCTGAATTCACATAATAAATTGTCATATCGCCGTGTTCTCGCATTGTCGCGCAGCCGTCTGGTTCGGATGCAACGAGTGGATCGGATGCGATCGGGAGCTGAAGCCATGCTCAACAACATGGCGTTCCATTGCCGTTACGTTACGGCAGCCAGCAGACCATGGCCTGCCTTATTCCCGAGGAGCGCCTGGCGGAGGCTGCTCCCCTGGATAATACAACTTACGAGAAGATAATCTAGGAAATAACGACTAAAAGGTGAATGAACGGTAAGCGCCGTGCTGCCGCTTGACGGTCAGGACGAGGCGCCGGCCAAGGCGTCCGGCCAAAGGCCGGAGCCTCGGAACACGAGGGCGGGATCAACCCGCTCCTCGCACTCGGACTCAGCTCAGCAAGCCATCCATATGGATGTAAACGGTCAGCGCATCCGCGTCACTATGATGCGAGTTGCCATCATTGATTTCGTAACTGAAGGATTCGCTCACATGTCCATCATGGTCGGGGAGCTTCGTTTCATCGAGCGTGTAGGAATAGTTGCCATCGCGGTCCACATGGATGACGCCATAGTCGCCCGTCAGCGTCAGTCCGTGCTTGCCGACGGTTTCGTGGCCGAAGCGGCGGAGCGCCAGGGTTCCGTTGTCTGAGCTGTCGTTTTCGAGAAGATTGCCGTGATGGGCCGCACCCGTGTCGGTGATGATCTTCAAATTGTCATGGGCAGCGACGACCGCGGCATCCATGGCCGCTTCCGTCGTAGCGGCAGCCTTGGTAGCCGAGATCGCCAGCACCGTCTCGACATTGGCGATGGTCTGGTTGTTGCTGACGGAAAAGGTGTGCGCGTCGGCAACGGAACGCGCAATGCTGGTGGCCGTGACGCCACTCTCGACGATATTGTTGTAAAAGGAGCCCGACGCGGGCCTGTCGAGCTTCAGCGCCGCCCGAGACAGGTCATCGAAGACATTGTCGTGGACCTCGATATTCGTGCGGGCATAGCTGGGGCTGCCGATGGGGGCGGTGATGACCACGCCCCATGCGCCATCATGGATGTGATTGCCGGCGATATCGTAGTCTCGCGCGTCGCCCTGATCGCCGAGGCCAATGGCAAAGGACCAGTCGTAACCATGATATCCCGAGATGTCGTTGTCGTGGATCGCGACGTTCTTGCCGGTTTGCGCGCTGATACCAAAGCCGCCGCCGGTAAGCACATTGTCCTCGACCACGGCATCCGTAGCCCCAATCAGTGCGATAACGCCCTTGGGGCTGCTGGCATGGGTCTGATCGAGATGATTGCCCTTCACCAGAATACTGCTGCTGTCGTTGATCTGCACGGCATCTGCCGTCGAGCCGTTTGCGCTGGTAACGGCGTTGTTCAGAAGTTTGACACCTTCGGCTTTCTCGATCCAGAAGCCGTCGCTCTTGACGTCCGATATCTTGCTGTTTTCGACCGTGACATTCTTGCTGCTCCGGAAGGTGACCGCACCTGCGCTTTCCGACAATCCGGTTTTGGTGATCTCGACGTCGCGCACCGTCCAGTTCTTGACGCTGCCGCCATAAATACCAGCACCGCCGGTATTCGATATCTTGAGATTCTCGATAACGATGTTGGAGGCATAGAGGCTGTGGATGCCGTCGCCGCCGCTATGGATGACGGGTGCCGCCCCCGTCCCGTAACTGCCGATCTTGATGGGCGCGCTCGCGCTACCGGAATATTTGATATCGAATTGTTCGTTGAACACGCTCCCCTTGGCGAGCAGCACGCTGTCGCCTGGTTTCAGTGCCAAGGATTCCACTTTGGACAAAGTCGCAAAAGCCGAGTTCTGGTTCGTCCCACCGTTGCGGTCGGAGCCAGTCGCTGAGTTCACATAGTAGATTGTCATATCACCAATGTTGCCCTGTTCGTCGGATCGCTATGTCGCCACTGAGACCGACCGGGATCGGCCGATCGTCCTGCGGCCGGGGCAACCGTCCACGGCAAGAAGGCGAGAAGATGTTGTCAATGCGGCAGCGACCGGTTTACGGGTTTTGTTCCACAGGCAACGGCCCCCGGTCTGATAAGGCGCTGAAAAGCCGCAACCAAAACAGGGAAAATAGCGACTCAGAGGCGAATAAATCGAGGAACGTCGGGCAGCGAGATATCTTCCTTCCAGGCGGTACCGCAGTGATTCTGCTTGCGATTCGCATGAAGCCACAGCGCCAGCAAGCAGCCCCGATCGTGAGCAGGCCAGAGGGCCTCTCGAATGACGGGGCGGGTGATCATCTCAGCGCTATTTCTCCCCTCGCCTGCAGCGCCGAAGTCAACGGCAGGCGAGCGGCGGCAATCGCCGGCAGGGCGCCGCCGAGGATGCCGATGGCAAGGCCGAGCAGGCCGGCAGTGAACACCACGTCGGGAGTGACGTCGAGCTGAAAGGCCATCCTGGTCGTGTTGCCGCCCATCGTGCTTGCCTGCCAACCATCGAAAGCGAGCTTGGAGCCCAAGACACCGAGGCCGGTGCCGGCCACCGACAGGAGCACCGCCTCCACCCAGGTAGCGACCAAAGCCGGCAGGCGGGCAAAGCCGAGGAGGCGCAGCGTAGCGATCTCAACGCTGCGGTCGGAAATCGAACTCATCATCGTATTCAAGGCACCCGCCGCCGCACCGATCGCCATCAGCAGCGCGATCGGCCAGCCGAACAGGCGGATCAGGCTCTCGGTGCGCTCGGCCTGGCCGGCGTAGAGCTCAATCTCGGAAACGGCCACGAGCGGCGTGCCAGGCAAGGCCGACAACCGATCGCGCAATGCCGCCAGTGCTCTTGCGGGATCGCCTTCGCCGTTGAGCCGCGCACGCAGGCTCTGCACCTGCCCCTGCCGGTCGAAAGCCGATTGCACCGCCTCCAGATCCGCCCAGATCTCGGATTCGAAGGCGCTGCCGTCTGAAGTGAAATGCCCGACGATCCTCCAGTCGAGCGCGCCAAGGCGGATCGTGTCGCCAACTGCGAAACCCGGAAAAGTATCGGCGATGCGGGCACCGACGACGATCTCACGCGCGCCTTGCGAAAACAGCCGCCCCCGCGAAAGCCGCGCGCGTTCACGCAAGCCGGGGCCCGCCGGATCCATGCCTCTGAGCGACAGCGTCTGCTCGACGCCTTCGCCTTGCCTGACATCGACGGGAACGACGGTCTCGCGCGACAATGCCGGATTGCTCGCGCCGTCGCGCGCGATCCCGGTCTCGCCGCTCATGGCCGCAAGGCTGCGGATTGCCTCGGCCGGCACCTCCGAACCAGTCTCCTGGTTGGTGCCGCCGCCGAGAATGACGGCGATATCAGCCGACCCGGCGCCAGCGAGCGCGGCCTCGAAACCGCGCGCCATCGCCAGGAAACCTGAGAGCACCGCCACGACGAGAGCGACCGACAGCACCATCGACAACGAGATCCACAGCCGGCGCGGCAAGCTGCCAAGGTTGACTCTGATCATAAGAAAGGTCTGCTTGAGCGTTGATGACATTGGATTATCTCGTTCTGAAGGCGTTGACGATGGGCAGGCGCACGGCGATCACCGCAGGCAACAGCCCGGTCAGCAGGCCGAGCCCTGCCATGATGGCGAGAGATTTCGCAAGCACGCTCGTGCCGAAGACGAGGCCGAACTCCGGTCCGATGGAAAGCGTCGCAAGCTTGGCGAGAACAAGTCCGCCCGCGCCGCCGACAAGAAAGATAAACAATGTCTCGCCAAGAATGAGCGCGAGAATCCGCGGACTGGAAAAGCCGAGCACCTTCAAGACGCCGATCTCGAAACGCCGCTCTCTCACCGCGAAGAGCATAGTGTTGACCGCGATCATCAGGATGGTGACAAAGGCCGCCCCCACGACGAGGCTCACGATCAGGCCGATATCAGCGAATTGCCGGAGAAACGCTTCAAGGAACTGCTTTTCCGACTGCGTCCTCGTCTGCGCCGCCGAATTGGCGAATAGAGCATCGATCCGCGCTGCCAGTACACTTGGTGACACGCCTGGGCGCGGACGTACCACAAAGGCGTCGACAGTATCCTTGTCGCGCGCACGAGCGGCATTGAGGGCGTCGTAGCGGGCGAGCATGAAATAGGTATCGGTGCTGGCATCGGCGCCCTCAAAAAAACCCGCGATCGTGAAGCTCCAATTGCGGCTGCCGTCAGCCCTGGCAAGCTGACCGGTAAAGCCGATGCGCTGGCCGATCGACCAGCCCTCGGCTTCCGCCAGTGCCCTGCCGACAAGCACCCGATCACCGGCCTCTTCCAATGCCGCGATCAACTCCGGCGTCAGTTTGAGCTCGTCGCCGTTGGCGGCGGCGATCGCCTGTGGATCGACGGCGCTGACGGCAACCACATTCTTTTCGACCTCGACGTAGCCACGCATGCGTGCGGTATAGGCGACTGCGGCGACATCCCGGTCGGCCGCGATCCGGTTGAGATAAGCAAGCGGCAACGGCAGCCTGCGGCTCGCTTTGTTGAAGACGCCGAGCAGATTGTCGCTGGCGCCGGCCGCTCCTTGGCTGCCGCTGACGAAGCTCGCCGTAAGCCCGTAGATCAGGAAGGCGACGCTGACTGAAAACATTAGCAAAATGGCGCGCAGCCGCTTGCGCCAGACATTGCGACGCATGAGCTGAAAGATGGTCATCGGCCCGTCCTTTCCTCGCTGACGAATTCGCCCTTGTTGAGACGCAGCGTGCGCCGGGCAAAGGAAGCGGCCTCGGGATCATGTGTGACCATGATGATGGTCTTCTGAAGCTCGCGATTGAGAAAACTCAGCATCTCCAGGATGTCATCGGCCGATCTGCGATCGAGATCGCCGGTCGGCTCGTCGCAGAGAATGAGATCGGGATCGGTGACGATGGCACGGGCAATGCCGACGCGCTGCTGTTGCCCGCCCGACATGCTCGACGGAAACTGCCGCTGCCGGCCCGCAAGTCCGACGAGATCCATGACCGTATCGACGCGCGCCCGTCGCTCCCTGCAGCCGAGCGGCTTCAACAGCAGCGGCAGCTCGATGTTCTCCGCCGCATTCAGCATCGGCAGCAGATTATAAAACTGGAAGACGATGCCCATGGCATGTGCCCGCCAGACCGCCCTTGCCCCTTCGCCCATCTGCTCGAGATGGCTGCGGCCGACCCTGATTTCGCCGGCATCCGGGCTGTCGATACCACCGAGCATGTTGAGCAATGTCGATTTCCCGGAACCAGAGGGTCCCATGACAGCAACGAAATCGCCGCGCGGAATGAAGAGATCGAGCCCGGAAAAGATCGGAATCGTCTCCGCTCCGATTCTGAAGGACTTGCTGACGCCGACAAGGGCGATATAGGGTTCTCTGGTGCCTGTCATGGTTCTGCTCCTTGGTGTTGCTTGACGAATCCGAGCTTTGAGGGACGGAGAGGCTGCCGTGAATGCCCTTCTCCCCAGCGGGGAGAAGATGCCGGCAGGTAGATGAGGGCGTGAGCGACGAGAGGAGCGAGTGCGCTGACCGCAAGCGAAGGGCAATGAACGGCGTGCCGTGCGCCCCCTCATCCGACCCTTCGGGCCACCTTCTTCCCGCTGGGGAGAAGGGGGAGCAAGCGCAGACTTTGCGCGGGCGCGTCCTCTCTCTCCGGCCAGAAGGCCTCCCGGAGGGGACAACCGCGGCATCCGCCATTCTCATCTTGACGCGCGATCCGCAGGATCGCCTCTAAAAACAGGAACACCCGCCTCCTCGCCCACCACCAGCCGAATGCGCGCCGCCATTGCAGGCCGCATGCCCGGTGGCGGCGAAGAGGCCGACAGGCGCAACGTCACGGTGCCCTTCTCCTTGGAAATGACCGGCGCAACTTTCGCCACTTCGACCGCGAAGGGCTTATCGGGAAAGCCGTCAAGCACGGCCTCGCCTTTGAGCCCCGGGTGCAGCAGCGCCATATTGACCTCGGCCACATCGGCATCAATGACCAGGCTTGCGGTATCGGTGATGGTGAGCAGGCTTTCGTTCTCCCGCACGCTATCCTCGCGCGACAGCACAGTGTCGCCGACATGCGCATCAAGCCGCGTCACGGTGCCGGAAATCGGCGCCCGCACGGTCAGCGCCTCCATCTGCTCGCACGCCCTGTCGATATCGAGCTTCGCCTTTTCGAGATCCTGCCTTGCCTGTGCCGCGGCATTCCCGGCCGTATCGAACGCGGTGCGCGCCGCCTCCAGCGCCTCGCCCGACATGGCGTCGCGCCCAGCCAACCGCTCTGCACGATCCAGCGAAGACCGCGCCTGGACGAGCGTAATATTCCCAGCCTCCAGTGCCAGTTCCGCCGCCCGCCCTGCTATATAAGCGCCCCGGAGCGCGAAGCGTGCGCCGGCATCATCAAGCTGAACGAGCACCTGGCCGGCCACGACCGGATCGCCCGCCTGGACCTCGACGGCGACGATCCGCCCCGCATATTTGGAAAAGACGGTGGCGATGTCGGGCGCCACGACATAACCGGAGCCTGTGATCTCGCGGCTTGCCGCGGTCGTACCCCTGCTCAGTGCGACGCTGTCCTGATTTGGCGTGGCTTTTTCAACCGTCGCATGCTCAGGCAAATCCATGATTGGCAACGCCGCTCCACCAGCCGGTAGCGCTGCGTCATCGCCCACAAGCCTTGCAAGCGCCACCTCGATCCGCTCGAGCGCATCTGGCCGGTAAACCGCCGCCAGCGACACCGCCCCCGCAAGGGCCAGCATCGTCGGCGCTCTCAGCCGCCGGGCTCGGCGCTCCGGCGGCTTTGTCTCCAAGGCCGCGGGCTCGATCGAAAGCGATCTGAGCCTGGCGGCAAGGTGCCGTTCATGTTCCGATGTCGTGTTCATGCCGACAGAATGGCCACCGGCGATAAAGGCGCGACCTCGAACATGTTTCAGGCGGTCCTCGATCGCGATTGTGTACTTGGATAGGAAAGATTGGCGCAGTGGCCGTCCTCTTCCTTCGAGGCCCCTGCGGGGCACCTCAGCAACCGTGTTGTTGCGGTGCGTAGGCCAGAGGCCGGAGCCTCGAAGGACGAGGGCGGGTGATTGCCGCTCACCTATTCCTCTGCCGCCAAGCCACCGGCGTCATATCGGTCACACGCCGGAACTCCCGATTGAAATTCGACTTGGTCTGGAAGCCGACCTCGAACATCACCTCGGTCACCGTTTTTTCGGTGGCGGAGAGCAGGCGGCAGGCCTCGCCGATTCTGTAGTCGTTGACATACTGCGAGACGTTTTTGTCCATCGCCCGATTGATCGCTGCCGAGATCTGACGGGCGGGGATTCCGGCCTTGCGGGCCAGCCGGTCGAGGTTGAGATTGGCGTCGCGATAAAGCTTCTTTGCCTCCATCAGCGCATCGACCGCCGCGATCGTCCCCTTGTCCTCACTGGTATCAGACCTCGGCGCTACCTCTGTTATTTCCGGCGGCACCCGGCTGCGGCTGGCAGCTGCCGCAGCAATGCCGAGGATAACGAGGGCGGCGAGATTTCCCACGCTGATCAGTGCCAGCGCCCGCTCGCTATGCGCTGAGATGAAATCGAGGAAGACAAGAATATCGACAGCGGCCGAGAGACAAAGCGCGGCTGCCGCGAAGATGATCGCCCGATAGGCCGGCACGGCGCCTTCGAAGGGCGCGAGCCGCAGCGCGTCCGCCCCCGGGCGCATCAAAAGCAGGATCGCCACGGCGTAACCGACGAAGATGAGCACTAGCGCCACGTCGATCGCATCCCGCCAGAAGGTCACCAGCAGCAGGATGAAGATAGCGGGCACGGCATGCAGCCCGATCCGCCCAGCAAGCGACCGCCGGCTCGTCCTCACCAGCCTGGAAACCCCGCCATAGGCAAGCGGCGGCACCACTGCTGCAATCACGGGCACAACCAGCCCCACGCCCTGCACACCATAGCCCCAACGCAGGCCGGAAAGCGCGGATTGCAGCGCCGAGACCAGGATCAGCGCCAGAAAAGGCAGGTTCGGCGCCACCTCCTCATCGCGCCTGAGAACAGCGACGAAGAGGATGAGCAGCAGGAGAGCAACGACGAAGGGAAGCGGAATGAAGATCATGGGACTCCAAGATCGGAATGACGAACGGCGCCATCATTGCCGAGTCCGGCGCCCGGCGCGACCTCCATCATGTTTTAGGACATATTTTATATGGGAATTTTAGATTTGCGGTCGCGGGGTTCGAGCGGGCCATCAACGTCGGATCAGACGCGCCCCAGAAACGCAAGCACACGTGCAGTGAGCAGCGCGGTAGCATCCGCGTCATATGTCGGAAGCGAGCTGTCGGCGAAGTAGTGCTGGTCGCCGGGATAGAGGAAAAGCTCCGCGTCCGTGACCTTCGCCACGATTTCGCGGGCGGCATCGATGTCACCCTCGCCGACGAAGATCGGATCGTTGTCCATGCCGTGGATCTGGACCGGAACGCTCTCCGGCCAGGGTCCGAAGGCCCACTCGCCGCTGATCGGCAGGCAGGAATAAAAAAGCAGTGCCCCGCGGGCTCCAGGCCGTGTTTGCGCCAGCTTCTGCGCTGGGAGCACGCCAAACGAGAAGCCGACATAGACTAGTTCGGGAGGCAGTTCGTCGGCGAGCCGGACGCCGTGTTCTCTGATGGTGTCGAATCCGATCTCGCCGATATAGGCGAGCCCCTCCTCGATGCTATGGAACGTGCGTCCATCGAATAGATCAGGCGTGTGGACGATGTGGCCCGCCGCCCTGATCTCGTCTGCGAAGGTATGCACTCCAGGGGTCAACCCTTGTGCGTGGTGGAACAGCAAGATCTCAGCCATAAGGCGTCTCCCGTCGAGGTGTTGGCCCGTTCGATAAGAAAGTTCAGAGGAGTTCAGACCGGGCCTGCGGCAGTCATCTCGGACGTCGCACTCAGCCCCCGACGACAATATTTAAGGGGCCGCGCCGAAAAAGGCGAGCCGCGTAAAGATCGTGTATTGCGATTCCGATACCATCAGTGCCACGAAGACCAGCACCAGCACCGGCGGCAACAGGATGGCGTAGACGAGCGCCAGGCGCTCCCAGGCCATATGCATGAAGACCGCGACGATCAGCCCGGCCTTCAGCATCATGAACAGAAGGATCAGCGTCCATCTGAGATAGCCCTGAATGCCGAAATAATCGACCAGGTAGGAAAAGGCGCTGAGCACGAAGAGTAGGCCCCAGACGAAGAGATAGAGCCGGATCGGATGTTGCTGTCCCGTCTGTGCTTGTGCATGCGCCGTTTTTGTTTGGGCATGCGCCGTTGTCTCGCTCATGACGACCTCACCATAGATAAAAAAACGCGAAGATGAAGACCCAGACCAGGTCGACGAAGTGCCAGTAGAGGCCCATGATCTCGACGGCCTCGTAGCGACCTTTCCGGCTGGTGAAGAAGCCGCGCCGTTCCACGTCGAAATCGCCCCGCCAGACCTTGCGGGCGATGATGAGGAGGAAGATGACGCCGATCGTCACATGGGTGCCGTGGAAGCCGGTGATCATGAAGAAGGACGATCCGAACTGGGCTGCCCCCCAGGGGTTCTCCCAGGGGCGCACGCCTTCGGTGATCAGTTTCGTCCATTCGAAAGCCTGCATGCTGACGAAGGTTGCGCCAAGAACTGCCGTCAGCAGCATGAGTATCGCAGTCACGCGGCGGTCGCGGCGATAGCCGAAATTGACCGCCATCGCCATGGTGCCACTGCTGGAGATCAGCACGAAGGTCATGATCGCGATCAGGATCAGCGGCACGTCCTGGCCGCCGATGTGGAGCGCGAAGACCTCGCTTGGATTGGGCCAGGCGACGGGCGTCGACATGCGGGCGGTCATATAGGCGATCAGAAAACAGCCGAAGACGAAGGTGTCGCTGAGCAGAAAAATCCACATCATCGCCTTGCCCCAGGAGGCGGTCTTGAAGGCGCGCTGATCCGAGCTGAAATCGGCCGCGACTCCGCGAAGGCCCGCGGGCCTGAGGTCTGCCTCACCGTGTGTCTGGACGGAATGTGCCATCTGCAAATCCCCTAGCTTATCAACGTGCGGCAGAGATCGACGAAATCATTCGCCCAGCCGGCAAAGAGCGCGAAGAGCAAAAGCCAGACGGCGAGCATGAAATGCGAATAGATGGCCGATAGGTCGACGCTGAGCCGCAGTCTCTCCGGCGCGACATCGGCTGCGAACGCCTTGACCGTCGTATGCGCGAGGACGGCAAGCCCGCCCAGAATATGCAGCCCGTGCAGGCCGGTGAGCATATAGAAGAAGCTGTTGGCGGGATTGTCGGCCAGTATGTATCCGGCCGCCGTCAGTTCCCGCCATGCCTGGATCTGCCCGGCGAGAAAGAAGACGGCAAGCGCAAATCCTGTCGCAAGCGCCGGCCGTAGACTTTCCATGCGACCATGCTGTGCTTGATGTTTGGCCCATTGCAGTGCCGCGCTGCTCAAGGCAAGGGCCGCGGTGTTCACCCAGAGCAGCCGCGGAACCGGCATCCCCCACCAGTCCGCTGAGGCCGCGCGCATGAAATAGGCGCTGACGGCAAGGCTGAAGACCGCGCCGACGACTGCTAGAAACACGAAGAGGCCTATTTTCACCGCAGGCACAGGCGGCCGGTCTGCACCATGATGATCCGGCTGCTGCAGCGAGCCGGTTTCGAGCCATGGCTTCGAGGTCAGCCGCTGTCCGGCCAGCCACCAGATCATGATGGCGGCTATGGCAGCGAGGAAGATCAGCACGACGTTCATGCCGGGACCTCCCGCGTTGAGCCGCCGCTTGCCGGCACATTCTGCGGAATGAAATCTTCGGCCGCCCCCGGCACGCTGTAATCATAGGCCCAGCGGTAGACGACGGGCAGATCGCTGCCCCAGTTGCCGTGCGCGGGCGGCGTCTCAGGCGTCTGCCATTCGAGCGTCGTCGCCCGCCAAGGATTGCCGCCAGCCTCCCTGCCCCGGAAAAGGCTCCAGACCAGGTTGAACAGAAAGACGATCTGCCCGGCCCCGACAACGAGCGCCATGACGGTGATGAAGATGTTCAGCGTATGAGCAGACGGTGGCACGAAGGCCGTCTCTCCCATCTCGAAATAACGGCGCGGCACACCAAGCAGGCCGAGATAATGCATTGGAAAGAAGATCGCATAGGTGCCGAGGAAGGTGACCCAGAAGTGGATACGGCCGAGCGTCTCATCCAGCATGCGTCCCGTCACCTTAGGATACCAGTGATAGATCGCCCCGAAGATGACGAGGATCGGCGCGACCCCCATGACCATATGAAAATGCGCAACGACGAACATCGTATCAGATAGCGGCACGTCGACGACGACATTACCGAGGAAGAGGCCGGTCAGACCACCATTGACGAAAGTGACGATGAAGGCGAGCGCAAAGAGCATCGGCAGCGTCAGATGGATATCGCCGCGCCAGAGCGTCAGCACCCAGTTGTAGACCTTGATCGCCGTCGGGATGGCGATGATCAGCGTCGTGGTGGCGAAGAAGAAGCCGAAGGCCGGGTGCATGCCGCTGACATACATGTGGTGCGCCCAGACGACGAAGCTCAAGCCCCCGATGATGACGATCGCCCAGACCATCATCCGGTAGCCGAAGATGTTCTTGCGCGCATGCGTACTGATGAGATCCGAAACAATGCCGAAAGCCGGCAGCGCGACGATATAGACCTCCGGATGCCCGAAGAACCAGAACAGGTGCTGGAACAGGATCGGGCTGCCGCCGCCATGCTTGAGCTGCTCGCCCATCTCGACGATGGCGGGCATGAAGAAGCTGGTGCCGAGCAGGCGGTCGAACATCATCATGACGCAGGCGACGAACAGGGCCGGAAAGGCCAAGAGCGCCATAACGGTCGCTGTGAAGATGCCCCAGACGGTGAGCGGCATCCGCATCAGCGTCATGCCGCGCGCGCGTCCCTGCAGCACCGTCACCACATAATTCAGGCCGCCCATGGTGAAGCCGATGATGAAGACGATCAGCGAGATGAGCATGAGCAGGATGCCCCAGTCCTTGCCGCCGGGTGTGCCCGACAAAACGGATTGCGGCGGATAGAGCGTCCAGCCTGCCCCCGTCGGGCCGCCGGGGGCGAAAAACCCCGCCGCCAGGATCAGCACCGCCAGCAGATAGATCCAGTAGCTCAGCATGTTCGCATAAGGGAACACCATGTCGCGCGCACCGACCATCAGCGGGATGAGGTAGTTGCCGAAGCCGCCGAGGAAGAGCGCAGTGAGCAGATAGATCACCATGATCATACCGTGCATGGTGATGAACTGGTAATAGTGATCGGCATCGATGAAGGCGAAAGTGCCGGGAAAGGCGAGCTGAATGCGCATCAGCCAGGAGAGCACCAGCGCCACCAGGCCGATCGAGATGGCGGTCAGCGAATATTGGACGGCAATGATCTTGGCATCCTGGCTGAACACATATTTCGTCCACCAGCTGTGCGGATGATAAAGCTCGACATCCTCGACTTCGGCGGTCGGGATGTCACCTGCGCTGCCGGACGGAATCTCGACCATGATATCTCCTCCTATGTCAGCCGGTTGGTTAGAGCGGCCTGCGGCCTCCGGCCGTCTTCCCGCCAGTTCAGTTTGCCGGCGGCGGCTCTCCCGATGACGCCGTCAGCTGGGTGAATGTCTGCTGCTGCCCGAGCCAGGTCTGATAGTCCGCGTCGCTGTCGACAATGACGGTGCCGCGCATCTGCGGATGACCGACGCCGCAAAGTTCGGCACAGAGGATCTCGAACGTGCCCGTGCGTGTCGGTGTCAGCCAGAAATAGGTGACCATGCCGGGGATCATGTCCATCTTGGCGCGGAATTCCGGCACGTAGAAATCATGGAGCACATCGACGGAGCGCAGCAATATGTGCACGGGCTTTCCGATCGGCAGATGAAGCTCGCCGCCTTCGACGATGATGTCGTCGAGGCCGTTTGCATCGTTCTTGTCGAGGCCCAGCGGATTGTCGGAAGTGACGTCACGCGTCTCGGCGCGGCCGAGCTTTCCGTCCGCGCCCGGCAGGCGGAAGCTCCACAGCCACTGCTGGCTGACGACTTCGACCGATGCGGCATCGGCGGGCACTGTGATGAACTGGTTCCAGACGATCAGGCCAGGCGCGAGCATTGCCGCGACGCCAACTGCCGTTCCCGAGGCCAGAAGCAATTCCAGTCTGCGATTTTCAGGCTCATAATGCGCCCGATTGCCCGGTCTGTGGCGGAAGCGGAAGACGCAATAGGCCATGAACGAAACCACCGCCACGAAGACGATGCCGGTGATCCAGAAGGTGATGACGAGCGTGTTGTCGATATAGCTCCAGTTGGACGCGATCGGCGTCCACCACCACGGGCTCAGCACGTGGAACAGCACGGAGCCAACGACAACCAAGACGAGAATCAGCACAACAGCCATTTCCGCCCCTCCTGGGCCGACCGACCGTGAAACCGCACTCCACAAAAACGTCGAGTTTATTATCGCACAAATAGAAAATGTCGGCAATTACGGCGATTTAGGCATGCGCCGCCGCCGGCAAATCGTCATTTGGAGTATTGCCCGTCATTGAGAATATTGTTTGAGATAGGCAATGAGATTGGTGATTTCCTGGTCATCCTTCACTCCTGCGAAGGCCATCTTGGTGCCCTTCACTTTGGCTTTCGGATTATGCAGATAGTCACGCAACGTCGCCTCGTCCCAAACGAGACCACCCTCGCCGGCCGCCTTCATCGCCGCAGAATAAGTAAAATCAGGATGCGTCCCGGCCTTTCGGCCGAACAGCTTGTTCAGTGACGGACCCACCTTGTTCGTATCGGACTCGACGACATGACAGGTGGCACATTTCTTGAAAACGGTGGCGCCAGCCGTCGCATCCCCCTCCTGCGCTCCAGCGTTGAGAGGGAAAAGGGCAATGACGGATGCAGTAATCAGCAGAACAGCACGGTAATCCACGGCAAACCTCATCCTCCTCAAGGTCGCCAGCCACTCTCACCCTCGGCCATCATTCGCGCGGGGGTGGTGGTTGCTAGGGGTTAAAGTTAGTCCTTCGCGGATGCAAGTCAATCGCTTCCACGATTGCTGGCACTTGGGCGCAATCCGATACCTTGTGGCCCGACGCAAATACCGGTCGGAAACCCGGTCAGCACGCGGTGATCTGCTGGAGAATGGCGCCACGCCACCCGACTTATACTCCGATCGAAAGCGCCTCTTGCACGGCCAATTCGGCCATGGCAAGCGCCGCCTCCCGGGTTCTGGCGGCAGCGATAAAGCGGCCGTTATGGCAGAAGCTAGCGCCCTCGATGCCGCAGGCCGCCTCCAGCTCGCCATTGGTAAGGCCGGCCCAGGTTGCCGGCAGATCGGCCCGGAGCTCGAACCCGTCGTCGCCACGGCGAATGCCGGTCACGCACCAATCCTTTTCGCGCGGGTGGACGACGAACAGCAGGTGATCGGCGCCGGCCTTGACGATGGCGGGACGGAAGGGCATCCCTCTCGGCAATTCCAGAATACGCCCCTGCCCAGCAACCTCGATCGCCCGATACACGATCGCCTCGGCTCGCAGTTTTGCGGCCCTCTGGGCGATCCCGGCATCGATGAAACTGCGGGCAATGGCCAGCGCCGCGTGGAAGGCACGATCGTCAGCCTCGGGTTCCTCCTCATCGAACACCGGTTTCAGGGTCTCGAGCAGCGCCGGCAGCGTCAGGCTGGCCAAAGGGCCCGAAGGGCTGAGCGCGCCATTGTCGGTCAGGTCGATCGGCAGCACGAAACCGATGTCGAAATTGGAGTGCAGGGCTTCGACATGATGATCGGGAAGACCGGAGGCTACGAGATATTCGCGGCCGTAGTGCTTCCAGATCAGGCCGAACGAACTGTAGGGCTGGCCATCTTCCCGCAACGGCGCGCCGCGCTGATGATGATCGAATATGCCGGCGGCAGGATCATAGGCTCCGCCGACATCATAGATGATCCGGTCCGGGGCTGGCGTGATCCATTCCGGCGCCCGGCTGCGGATCAGACGCGCCTGCGGGAAAAGCCGCGTCAGGATGACGCTCGACAGCAGCTCGTCGGCATGGAAACCACCGGAATGGGTAACGAGGAAATCGGGGCTCATCGAAGTTATGCGCCTTGTGGTTTGGCGGAGGATCCGCTTGCGGGTCTGAACGAGATAGCCGTTGCCGGCCGCTATCTCAACCCGGCTTCGCGCATTCTGCATAGTGTCGAAGGCGACAGGGCAGCTTTGACCGATATGTGTGGAGGCAATGGCCTAAGGCAGCGCCGGTCCCGGCTGTGCTGCAACGAGCGCGCGCCCGGCTGCGCCGATATGCAGGCAGATCAGCCCGATTACGGCCAGAGAATTGATCAAAAGAACCTCGGCGACGACCGCTGCCGAAAACGCGCCATCGCCGGACGGAAGCGCTACCGTCGCTGCAAAGAGCACTGCCTCATACGCGACGAACCCGGCGATAAAGGCGGCGGCCATGGTGGCGGCAAGGCCGGCCTTGAGGCGAAGCACGCTGAGCGATGCCACGAGCGATGCAAATGCGGCGACACCGATCGTCAGCCCCCAGGCAAAGCTGTCGAAGGTCTGGGGATAGCCGAGCATGAGATATCCGACCGTCTGGTTGGCAAGCCAGGCGAACAGCACCGCCATTATCGCCATCTTCCGGGGAAGAACGACCGCCGAGACTGCCGCCAGCGCAACGAAAGGCGTGACGCAGGCAAAAAGCAGGCTGAGAGCGACGCTGGCGCCGGCAATGACCGTGACCCAGGCGACCGCGAAACCGGGAGCTGCCGGGCGCAAAGGAAGCTGATTTCGTTCGAGCATTTCGAAACTCCGTTCGAGCGGGCGCACACGCCCTCCGGCGCCGCGCGTCCTATCAGATGCGCAAAGCACGGGGCGGTAGGAAATCATAGGGCAATCCGGGAAAAAGGCCAGCGAGCTCATGGCGGCCGTCGCCGCCTCGCCGTCGCCGTCATAAAGCATCCAGCGGGATCTTCAGATACCGGCGGCCGTTCTCCTCTGGTTCCGGCAGCCGACCGCCGCGGATGTTGACCTGCAGCGCATGCAGCATCAGCTTCGGTTTGGGCAGCGTACGGTCGCGCGCCTCACGCAGCGCCACGAAGCCGGCCTCGTCCATGCCTGCAATATGCGGATTGGCGCGCTTTTGGGCTGCGACCGTGCTTTCCCAGCGCGGGTGACGACCCCCGGGCTGATAATCGTGGCCGGAAAAGAGGCGGGTCTCCTCGGGCAGCGATAGGATCGCCTGGATCGAGTGCCAGAGGGCGGTCGCGCTGCCGCCGGGAAAATCGGTGCGCGCCGTACCCGAATCCGGCGTGAACATCGTGTCGTGCACGAAGGCGGCGTCGCCGACCACATAGGTCACCGATGCCAGCGTATGGCCGGGCGAAAACATCACTCGGGCCGTAAGACCGCCGATTTCAAACGTGTCGCCATCGGCAAAGAGCCGGTCCCATTGCGAGCCGTCGGTCGCGAGCGCCGGCCAGTTATAGATCTCCTTCCAAAGCCTCTGCACATCGGTGACATGGACGCCGATCGCTGTCGGCGCGCCAGTCTTTTCGTTGAGATAATGGGCCGCGGAGAAGTGATCGGCATGCGGATGCGTGTCGAGGATCCACTCGACCGTCATCCGTTCGCTCTCGATGTAAGCAAGGATGGCATCGGCGTTCACCGTTCCCGTCGCGCCCGACATCTCGTCGAAGTCGAGCACCGGATCGATGATGGCACAGCGTTTTGTGGCCGGATCGGAGACGACATATTGCACGCTGCAGGTCCGGGGTTCGAAGAAGGCCTTCACCTGGGGCCGTGGGCTTGCCGCCTTTTCGAGCCAGCGGCGTGCGGCGGCAAGATCGAAGCCAAGGCCTTCGCCGAAGGTCTGGACATCCGCCGGCTTCATCCGCCCGTCGAGCACCTCGCCCAACGCGTAGAGCGTCAATGCTCGCGTGCCGCTCTTGCAATGGGCGACGACCGGTCCCTTCGCCTCAACCATCGCCGCCTGAAAGGCGCGTATATCGGCCTCGGTAATCTCGTTGCCTTTCACCGGCACGAAACTGTAGGAAAGCCCGGCGGCGGCAGCGGAAATCTTTTCTGCCGCATTGCCTGGCTGGCCCGGCTCCTCGCCGTCGGGCCTGGCGTTGATGACGGCGGCGAAGCCCTCCTTGGCGAAATCGGCAAAAGCGGCTGGATCGGGCTGCCCCGCCACCGATAGCCGCTCATTGACCCTCACCGGCATCATCGAAGCCTCCGCGCCGCCCTGATCACGCAGTATCGCACGTATAGCCGTACAATCTCACAAGTATATTGCCGAGCGCAAGAATAGAGGCGCCTGTTCTCGCGCTCGCCCGGCTGGTCAAAACGACAGCGTCGGCGCCCCTTGCCGCCGATCGACATCGAATGTGACGTCCGTTGAAGTCAATCCTGGCCCTGCAGGCGATCCATCACCTGGAGCAACAGATCGGCGCAAACCTTCGTCGGTTCGTCCTCAGCGCATTTCAGGTCGATCCGGGTATTTCCATCCTCGATCTGGAAACGGGCCGCCTTGGAGGGCGGCGGCAGGCGATGACCGCGATAATCACGGAAGCCCATGTCGCCTCTCGAACCATGCCAGCGGTAGTCGGGGCGATCTCGGGACTGCTCATCCGCCCCGTGACGCATCACCCTCTCATCATCAGGCGCAGGCGGGGGTGGCGATGCGGGCTCATTCGCTGCGGGTGGCTCGCCGGCGGGTGGTGGAGCGGGCGGCTGTTGGGCGAAGGCGGTGGCGGCCGATGCTGCAAGGGCAAGACCGGAGAGCAAGAGTCTTTGCATGGGGATGTTCCTTTCAGAGAAGAGGCATGCCTGTAAACACCGCGGCGCGGCTTTAGTTCACGCCCCGCCGGCGCTTGTGATCGAAATCAGCAGCACAGCTAGGATGTCTCGCCTGCGTCCCACTGCGAGAGGACACGCACTTGCCCGCCGCTTCGGATTGCCGACGCAGAGCTGACGAGAACTTCGCGTCGCTCAAGGCGCACCGCTTCTTTCGCCTCGCCTCTGCCTTGTTGGGCGACTATGCTCAACGCCGATTCGCTGTCCGCGATGAGGGCGTGCGGAAACGAGATATCGAAGGAGAAGACGATGACGGACGCCAAGAGCGGCATTACCGGGCTGCGGCCGCAAATCACCGTGGTTGGCGTCGGCGGCGGCGGCGGCAATGCGATCAACAATATGATCGCGGAGAAGCTGGCAGGCGTCGAATTCGTCGCCGCAAACACCGATGCCCAGGTTCTTGCCACCTCAAAGGCATCGCGCCGCATCCAGCTCGGCGCGAATGTGACGGAGGGCCTCGGCGCCGGTTCCCTGCCGGAAATCGGACATGCGGCGGCAGAAGAATCGCTCGACGAGATCATGGATCACCTGGCAGGATCGCACATGTGTTTCGTCACCGCCGGCATGGGCGGAGGAACGGGCACGGGCGCAGCCCCGGTCATCGCGCGCGCCGCACGCGCGGCCGGCATCCTGACCGTTGGCGTCGTCACCAAGCCGTTTACCTTCGAGGGTAATCGCCGCATGCGGACGGCGGAAGCTGGCATCGAGGCCCTTCGTCAGGCGGCCGATACCGTTATTGTCATTCCCAATCAAAACCTTTTCCGCATCGCCGATGCGAAAACCACCTTCGCCGATGCCTTTATGACGGCCGACCGCGTGCTCTTTGCCGGTGTCGGCTGCATCACCGACCTCATCGTCAAGGAAGGTCTGATTAACCTCGATTTCGCCGACGTGAAGTCGGTCATGCAGGGCATGGGCCGCGCGATGATGGGCACCGGCGAAGCCGCCGGCGAAAGCCGGGCGATGAAGGCGGCGGAAGCGGCAATCGCCAACCCGCTTCTGGATGATATTTCGATGAAGGGCGCCAAGGGTGTGCTGATCTCGATCTCCGGCGGCTCGGATATGACCTTGTTCGAAGTGGACGAGGCGGCAAGCCGCATTCGTGACGAAGTGCAGGACGACGCCGACATCGTCGTCGGCGCGATTTTCGACCGCAGCCTCGACGGCAAATTCCGCGTCTCGGTGGTGGCGACCGGCCTGGAAGGCAGCTCTCTCTCCGCGTCCCCTTCTCACGCGCCCGCTGAGCCGATTCAGACGCGCACGCTGCAGTAAGCGGCGGCAGTCAACCGGCCGGTTTGTCAGAGATCGGCCGGATGAGCATCGCACTCAAAACGCAGGAAAGTATGCGGCGCTCATGCTTCGAGGCATGGCCCATAAGGCTATGCGCCTCATCATGAGCGTGGTCGGAAGATACCGCGCCAATGCTCAAGAGAGACACCGCGGAACTCAAGATAGAAAATTGAAGTACCTGTTTCTATTCGCCGCATTATCACTGACCACGGCTCTCCTTTCGAGCTCTGAAGACTTCCAGTAGCAGTCCCTATCAATCACGGCAGCAGCGTCACTGTCTCACCTGACTAATTCTCTGATCTTCGCCGCATCCTCGTCCGTCGCCGGATTATACACCACCATGCTGAGGTCCGGCCGACCGTCCACCTGGAAGGCGGAATATTCGAAGGAGAGCAGGCCGAGGACCGGGTGTTTGATGTGTTTGGCGCCCTCGCCATGGGTGCGCACATCGTTGTCGCGCCACATGGCCAGGAATTCCGGGCTCTTGCGGCAGAGTTCGTCGACCAGCGGCTCCACCTCGGCGGCAGCACCGGCGCGTGCCGCATCCACCCGGAAGGCGGCCACGACGAAGCGGGCGACACTTTCCCAGTCATATTGAGCAGCGCGCACGCGCGGGTCGAGGAAGATGAAGCGCAGCACGTTGCGCTCTTCCGGCGGCAGCGCGCCGTAGTCGGTCAGTAGCACGGTCGCCGCCCGGTTCCAGCCGACCACGTCCCAAATCGCGGTGCGGATCAGCGCCGGGCACGGATCAAGCGCGTCGAGCACGCCCTGCAACCGCGGCGTGATGCCCTGGTCGCTGCGGTAGCGCACTTCGGGCGGGCGGCCGAGCCCAATCAGAAAGAGGTGCTCGCGCTCGATATCCGTCAGCATCAGGGCACGGGCGATTCGGTCGAGCACGTCGGCCGAAGGCGCACCGCCGCGGCCCTGCTCCAGCCATGTGTACCAGGTGGGGCTGATATTGGCGCGGCTCGCCACCTCCTCGCGGCGAAGCCCCGGCGTACGGCGCCGCTCGCCGGCAAAGCCAAGGGCGGCGGGATCGAGCTTGCCGCGGCGGTCCTTGAGGTAGCTGCCCAGCCGATTATCGGAGGCGACGAATTCGCTCATCCTGTTAGCCTTTATACCATGATAAGATCACTACTTTACCATGATATCAGCCTGCTCGATATCTGTCTGCGTCCAATCAGGAGATATCGACATGCGCGTATTCGTTACCGGAGCCACAGGGTGGGTGGGCTCGGCCGTCGTCAAGGAGTTGATCGGCGCCGGCCATCAGGTTCTCGGCCTGGCCCGCTCGGACAAGGGAGCGGCCGAACTGGCGGCATCAGGAGCCGAGGTCCAGCGCGGCACGCTTGACGACCTGGAGGGTTTGAAGCGCGGCGCGGCCGAGGCCGACGGCGTCATCCACACGGCCTTCAACCATGACTTCTCGAAATTCGCGGAGAATTGCGCCGCCGACCGGCGCGCCATCGAGGCGCTCGGCGAAGCCCTCCGGGGCTCCAACCGTCCGCTACTGGTCACAGCGGGCCTTGGCCATGCGCCTGGCCGCATCGGCACGGAGAAGGACCCGCCGATGCCAACGACCGAAACCTATCCCCGCGCCTCCGAAATCACTGCGGTATCACTTGTCGCCCGCGGCGTGCGCGCCTCCACCGTCCGGCTCCCGCCATCAGTGCACGGCCATGGCGATCACGGCTTCATCCCAATCCTCATCGATATCGCCCGGCGGAAAGGTATTTCCGCCTATATCGGCGACGGGGAGAATCGCTGGCCAGCCGTGCACAGGCGCGATGCCGCCCGGGTCTACCGCCTGGCGCTGGAGCATGGCGCCAGCGGTGGCCCCTTCCTCGCGGTCGCCGAAGAGGGTGTGCCCTTCCGGGAGATTGCGGAGCTCATCGGCCGCCGCCTCGGCGTGCCTGCCGTCTCGCTGTCGCGGCAAGAGGCGGCTGAGCATTTTGGCTGGTTTGGAATGTTCGCCGGCTTCGACGTGCCCACCTCGAGTGCACACACCCGCATTCTCCTCGGCTGGCAGCCCATGGAACCTGGCTTGCTCGCCGATATCGACCACCCGGCCTATTTTACCGGGGCAGCGCAAGCCTGAATGTCGGGCCATCGCTCACGAGCCTCATCCTGAGTTGCCCCGCAAGGGGCCGCGTCGGATGAGGCGGGTGCGCTACCGGCTCAGCGCATCCGTCCCTCGTTCATATCGGCGGGATCGTAATTGATGTCCCAGTCCTTCTCGGGCTTCTTCTTGCCCGGCGGGTTCTTGTTCACCGTGGCGTCCTCCGAGCCGGTGATCACGGTCGGCTTGGCGCTGGCAACGCCGCTGGCCTTCCGGTCGGCCCGGGATTTGGCAAACTGACCGGCGGCGTCCTTTTTCGGATTGCCCATGTCATTCGCCTTTCTGCTTCATAGCGTCGGAAATGTCGTTCATTTCAGGATCGCGGTTGTTCTCACCATTGGCGTCGCGATTCCTGTCCGGATCGTCCTTGGGTTTGAGATAACCGCGCGGGGTGTTTCCCTTCGGTCCTTCCCACCGAGGCGATTGATCGGTGGTGCCGGGGGCGCCGTCCTTGGGGGTGGTCATGCCCATCGTCGTTTCTCCTTGGTTGAATAGGAAAAACCGCGAAAGCGAGGAAGGGTTCCGGCAGAAAATTTGGAACAGTCCCGGTCCCCATCGGTTGGTGAAAGGTCGAGAACCTCGAGAAAGGAGCCGAACATGAGCAAGACCAACGTTCGAGAACTTCAGAAACGCGCCGAACAGCAGGTCAGAAACACCAGCGCCGGCGGCCATCTCGGCGGCACCTATTTCGGCCAGCAACCGGACGGAAAAACCGCGTCGGACACCACCAATGACAGCGCAAAGGCAAGACCAAACGATGGGACCAATTGAGGCCGGCAGGCTCCCGCGACGCGTGAAATGACGCTATCTGCCACCCGACGAATTCTGTGCGCCGAGTACGCTGGGCGCACAGAATTTCAGACCCCCCGCAGGCCTGTGCGCGGGAATGAGGTTCAGTCCGGCTGCTGTCGGAAAACTACCTCGTTGCGCAATCACAAACCGCCTCAGCCAAACAAGAAGTCGCCCGAGTTAAAATTCGCAAGCCCGCCGAGGGTCGTGATGTTGTCGAATTCAGCCACCAGCACCGCGCCGCCGGCTGAACCTGGGTTCTGATCGTAGTAGACCGCCGCATGGCCGAGATCCGTATTGTGGAACACGAACAATGCCCCTGTGGTTATGTTGCCGTAACCATCGATAGTGCTCTGGACGGTTGCGTTAGTGACGCTCACGTCTGTTTTGACAGCAAGCTCCGTTCCGGCAACATTGATCGTGGCGTTGTTCCCCACCTTCACATTGTCCACAGTTGTATTGTTGTTGCCGACGGCGAACTCGAATGTGCCGCCTCCAACGTCCAACTGGAACCTGTCCACGGTTGTGCTATTCGTCCCAGCATTGAAATCAGTCATATGGTTCGTTGTAGTGGCAAACTTTTGGAAAAAGAAGGTGTCATTTCCCACGCCACCGGTAAGGATGTTGTTGCCAGCACCACCGTTTAGCGTGTCGTTGCCGTCTTGACCGAAAAGAGTGTCGTCACCTCCCAGCCCGAACATCATATCGTTACCGCCGCCACCGTAGAGCACATCGTCGCCGGTTCCACCGGTCGGATTGTCCACTGAATTGCCATTGCCACCGGTAATTACAGTGAACGTCTCCGTCTTTTCGAAGGTCGGCCCTATAGGATCACCGGTCTGCATTGCCGTTACCGTCACTGAAAATGTACCGTTCGTCGATAGCGCAGTCGAATGAAGCGTATTGCCGGTTATGGAGAACAAGCCCGGATTCGACTGCGAAGCAATGTTGAAGCTGAATCCACCCACGTCGGGATCAGTCGCCGACAGCAAACCACTGAACTCAAAATTATTGAAGTTGACACTGTCCGCCGGAACGACAGGCGTCAGCTTAATGTCGGTGGGTGCCTGCCTGGCTCCATCATCCGCGCCGGTGATGGCGACGACGATGTTGTGGCTGGCGGTGCCGTCGAGCGAGCTGACGCTCAGCGTGTCGCTGACCGC